>DATLIF010000278.1:0-2778 GCA_035539575.1 Fimbriiglobus sp.
CCGTTCGACTTTCCACCCCGCCTCGGATATCGTGTCTGGCACCTGCCCGACACCCTTTCCGCTGAGGCTCCCCGCCATGCCGTCTCGCCTGACCCGCCGTCGGTTCCTCGCCGCGTCCGCGGCCGTTGCAGCTGCTCCCTACGTCAAGGCGTACGCACCGGGCGAGCCGAAGGACAAGGTCCGCCTTGCCATCATCGGCGTCGGAAACCGCGGGGCCGGCAACCTCGCCGGCATCGCCGCCGAGAACCTCGTCGCCATCTGCGACGTGGACCCGCAGCACGCCGTCAAGGCCCGCGCCCAGTTTCCGAAGGCCGAGTACTTCACCGACTACCGCAAGATGCTCGACGCGGTGGCCAACAAGGTCGATGCGGTCGTGGTCAGCACCCCGGACCACACCCACGCGCACCCGTCCTTGATCGCGATGGGCCTGGGCAAGCACCTGTACTGCGAGAAGCCGCTGGCGCACACGGTCGAGGAAGTGCGGCTCGTGCGGCAAACGGCGAAGGACAAGAAGCTCGTCACCCAGATGGGCACGCAGATCCACGCCGGCGACAACTACCGTCGGGTCGTCGAGATCGTCCGGTCCGGGATGCTCGGCCCCATTAGCCGCGTGCAAGTCTGGCTGTCGCGCAAGCCAGACGCCGCGAAGCGGGTGGACTCGCCGGTCAAGCCGATCAAGTTCGACATCGACCAGTGGCTCGGCCCGGTGCCGCACGAGTTCTTCTACGCGAAGCACTCCGAGCACAACGGCGGCTGGCCGCACTGGAACTGGCGCTACTGGTGGGCCTTCGGCGGCGGCACGCTGGCCGACTTCGGCTGCCACTACATGGACCTGCCGTACTGGGCTTTGAACCTCGGTGCCCCGACGCGGGTCAAGTCCACCGGGACGAAGATCCCCGACGCCGACAACGACGTGCCGAACACGCAGCGGGTCGATTACCACTACGCCGCCAGTGGCAAGAACCCGGCCGTCCACATGACCTGGTACCACGGCGTCCCCGGCCCGGACGACGGCCAGACGAAGATCGATGGTTTCCCCAGTGGCGTGCTGTTCGAGGGCGAGGCCGGCCAACTCGTCGCCGGGTACTCGAACTACCGCTTCCTGCCGGACTCGTTCGCCCAGGTTGTCAAGCCGCCGCGACCCACCATCGCGAAGTCGGTCGGCCACCACCAGGAGTGGCTCGACGCGATCCGGGCCGGCGGCGGGCCGACGACGTGCAACTTCGGCTACTCGGGCACGCTGGCCGAGGCGGTGCTGCTGGGCAACGTGGCCTACCGCGCCGGCCGGGAGATCGCCTGGGACGCGGCGGCCGGCAAGACCGACTCGCCCGAGGCGGACAAGTTCCTCAAGTGGGAAGTCCGCAAGGGCTGGGAGTTGAAGTAACCGAACCGGTCGGGGCAAACTGGTCTCCTTCCGGGCGCGGGCGGCTTGTCCGTCCGCGTTCCGCTTTCCACACTAACCCCGTCCGCACTGCCGAACGGAGTCCCCCTCAGATGGCCGACGCGACCGCGACCGACGAGTTGAAGACCCTCGAATCGCAGGGCCTCTCCGAACTGCAAGCGTCCTCCGACGAGGCCGCGCTCCGCGCCTGGAACACGAAGTACTTCGGCGACAAGGGGCTGATGAAAGCCGCCCTGTCGGGCATCGGCAAGGTGCCCAAGGACCAGCGGGCCGCCTTCGGCCAGGAGGCCAACCGCGTCAAGGTCGCGCTCACCGAGGCGTACGATGCGGCTCTGTCCGCCGCGAAGGAGAAGGCGCTGGCGGCGAGCCTGACCGCCAGCCCGCTGGACGTGACGCTCCCCGGCCGACCGCGCACCCGCGGCCGACTGCACCCGGCGACGCAGGTCCTGCGGCAGATCACCGCTGTCTTCGCCGACATGGGCTTCCAGGTCTACCGCAGCCGCGAGGTCGAGACAGACCAGTACAACTTCGAGTTCCTGAACATGCCCGAGCACCACCCGGCGCGGGACATGTGGGACACGTTCTTCACCACGACGCCGGGCGTCGTGCTGCGGACGCACACCTCGCCGGGGCAGATCCACGTCATGCGCGAGTCGGCCCCGAACCCGGTCCGCGTGATCCTGCCGGGCATGTGCTACCGCAACGAGGCGATCAGCACCCGCAGCGAGATCCAGTTCTACCAGGTCGAGGGGCTGGTGATCGGCGAGGGCGTCACGATGGCCGACCTGAAGGGGACTATTACCGCCTTCGCGCACCGGCTGTTCGGCCCGGAGCGGAAGGTCCGCATCCGGTCCAGTTACTTCCCGTTCACCGAGCCGTCGATCGAGGTGGACATCGACTGGCCTGCGGACGACCCGAACCGCGACCGGCTGACGAAGGGGACCGGCTGGCTGGAGATCATGGGCGCCGGCATGGTCCACCCGACGGTCCTGCGGCACGGCGGCTACGACCCGGACAAGGTCACGGGGTTCGCCTTCGGCATGGGCCCGCAGCGGATGCTGATGCTCAAGCACGCGATCGACGACATCCGCCTGTTCTGGCAGAACGACCAGCGGTTCCTGCGGCAGTTCTGACCGCTGCGCGGTAAACTCCAAATCCCAAGCACCAAATCCCAAACCAGACCTGCCTTGTTTGGGATTTGGTGCTTGGGATTTTCCCCGGAGCGCCTGTGTTCCGGGTCGAGGAGTTCCTGCCGGCCGAGCTGGACGAGGGGATCAAGAACGGGCTGCGGAAGGAGATCTTCGAAGCCTGGCTGCGGCAGGAGTTGAGCCGTTCGCCGATCCAGTTCCCGCTGCTGGAGGCGCTGAATGCCTGGC
>DATLIF010000279.1:0-9822 GCA_035539575.1 Fimbriiglobus sp.
CTGCATCTGATGCCGCACTTCGTCCGTCGTCATCGGGGCGAGGGGGAAGCACGCGTCGGGCAGGTTCACGCCCTGCTGCCGCAGCGCGGCGCGCCGCAGCACGACGCACGCACCGTACAGCAGGTTGAGCGCGACCCCGACGACGGTGCGGTTCTGCGGCTGCTCGAAGTGCGAACCCTTCGCCCACTCGTTGAATGCGCCCATCGCCGGGCCGCCAGCTCGACTACCAGGTGTGGTGCGGCCCGGCTCGCCGGAGTTCGCCCACCGGCTCGACAAGCCCAGGTCCCACCGGAACGCGAGCGCCATCCGGTGCCGCGGGTCGGCCTCCGCCTTCGCGAGCTGCGCCGGCTCGCGCCGCGCCCAGAAGTCGCGAGTCAGGTTCCACACCTCGTCGAAGGTCATGCGGAACTGCGTCTTCTCTACCTGGACGCGCTCCGCCGCCGGGATCGCTTCCCAACTGCTGTACGTTTTGTACAGTTCGTACAGTTTCTGCGCCCGCATCGCGAACATCGTGCCGCGCTTGAGCACCTGCACCTTCACGCCCATCTCGAACATGTCTGCGGCCGGGGCCATCGTCACGTCGGCTTGCCCCGCCTCCGCGAGCATCTTCCGCACCGCGTCCGAGCTGCCCGATTCCACGCACGCCTGGTTGATGCTGCCGGTCACGACGTACGCCGCGCCCATCGCGAACGCACCTGCGACGCTGGACGGCGTGGCGATCCCACCCGCCAGCCCGACGCGCGGCGCGGTCGCGTACTGGTACTGTGCCTGAAGCCGGTCGCGGAGTGCGAGGATCGTCGGCAGGAGGGTGATCGCGGGTCGGTTGTCGGTGTGGCCGCCGCTGTCGGCCTCGGCGGTCAGGTCGTCGCACATCGGCACGACTGTGGCCAGTTCGGCCTGCTCGGCGGTGACCTGCCCGGCGGCCGCGAGTTCCTTCACCAGCCGCGCGGGGGCGGGGGAGAGGAACTTCGTCGCCACCTCCACCCGCGACACCTTGGCGATGACCTTGTTCCGCGCGACCGGCTTGCCGTCGGCGCCGCGGCCCAGGCCGGCGACGCGGTAGCGGACGATCGGCGGCGTCAGGTCCAGGTACGCCGACGCCTCCACCGTCCGTACGCCGCGGCGCAGGAGCAGGTCCGCGACGGCGGCCTCGTGCGCGGGCTCGTTCGGGCTGTGGATCAGGTTGACGCAGTACGGCCCGTCGCCGAGGCTCGATTGCAACCGGTCGATCGCCTGCGTGACGCGCTCGACGGACAGCCCGGCGGCGCCGAAGCTGCCGAGCATCCCGGCCCGGCTCATCGCCTCGACGATCTCGACCGAGGCGATGCCGTTGGCCATCGCCCCGGCCATGTACGGGTACGTCAGGCGGTGGGCGGCCAGGAACGCCGGGTCGCCGAGGTCGGCCGGGGCCAGCGGCGGCAGGTGCGCGGCCAGCGGGAAGCAGTCCGGGGCCGGGGCCGGGCCGCCGAGGACCGCCGTGCCGCCGGAGCCGACCGCGAACCCGTCCGGCGAGCGGACGACGGCGACCGCCGCCCGCAGGTCGCCGAACAGGCCGCGCACGGCGGCCGGGTCGGCGGTCGGGGCGGTGCCGTCGGGCCGCCACCAGCCCAGCGGGGCGCGCGGTGGAACCGGCACGGCAAGCGGGTCGGCAATCCCGGCGCGGTGGGTCATCGGGGCGGATCGGGGCCAGCGGGGCGAGAGGAGTTACGGTATGGAAACAACGCTTCCGGGTCCAACCGGCGGGTCAGGCGATCAGGCGATCAGGCGATCAGCACACCTCATCTGATCGCCTGACCCCACCCTTTTGATCGAGGTTGAGGCGTAGCCCGAATCCGGTCAGAACAGATCGACCTTCCGGCCGCCCTGCTGATACCGATTGAGCAAGGCGTTCCAGCCTTCCTCTCCGACGTGGGTGCGGCGGAGGTTCAGGTACTCGACCGGCGAGTTGCGGAGTCGATCGGCAAGCTCGACCGCTCCCTGGTCGGTGATCGGGTTGCCGCCGAGGATCAGCCGCTTCGGTAGTGCGCCGCGGAGCAGATTGGAGACCCCGGCGTCGGTGATGGCGTTGTTCGACAGGTCGAGTTCGACCAGGGCGGGGAACCTGAGGCGGGAGAGCCGCTCGCAGTCCGCGTCTTCGAGCCAGCACCCTTCCAGGTCGAGGACTTCGAGGCGGACGAGCCGGCCGGCCGCGGCTGCCAGCTCGTCGGCGGTCGGTATGGTCGTCCCGTCCCCGAACGTCAGTTCGACACCCAGTGTCGGCGAGTACCCGCCGATCTCGGCGACGCAACCGAGGTGCGGGCTGCGAACGAACTCGGTCAGCCTGTCGGCGACCAGGTTTACCCGGACGCGCGGCCGGGGCCGGGCGGCGTCCAGGGCCGCCCCGTGGGCCAGGAAGTCCGTGACCGAGAGTTCGACCCAGGTCGGAAAGCCGCGTTTGATGTCGATCTTGGCCCGGCCCGGCAGCCCAGCCAGCGAACCGAGGAGTTCGCCGCGGTGGGTGGCGAGGAGTTCCCCCTGCCGCTCCCAGAGCCCGGCGTGGTGCGCGCGGACCTCGTCCTGCCGGTCGGTCTCCAGCCCGTCGATCTCGCACTGGAGGCGGATGAACTCGGCCCGGACCGGGTGGCCGTGCTCCTCCAGCCAGTCGGCATAGACCAGCCGCGGCAGGTCGGGAACGGGGTTCGCCTCGATGGCGGCGATCAGGGCGGATTCGTCGGGGGTCATGGGAGGCAAGCAATGGCACGTGGATAAATACTCGGCGAACGGCCGGCGTCAGCCGGCCGGTGTGAGCCAAGGTCCACTGGCCGGCCCAAGGTCCACCGGCCGGCTGACGCCGGCCGTTCGCCTTACCACACCCGGCTGATCACGCACTTCAGGTACGACGACTCGCGGCAGGTCACGCTCACCGGGTGGTCCGCCGACGGGCCGCGGCGCTCGAGTATCTGCAGGTCGCGCTTCGAGTCGATCGCCACCTGCGCGATCAGCTCTTCGAGCATCTCCGGCGAGATTAGCCCCGTGCAGCAGCACGACACCAGCACGCCGTCGCGGTCCAGCAACTTCAGCGCCTGCTGGTGCAGCTTGCGGTAGCCCTGCATGGCCTTGGGGACCGCGGCGCGGTTGCGGGCGAACTTCGGCGGGTCGAGAACCAGCAGGTCGAACTTGCGGCCCTCCGCGGCCTGCCGGTCCAGGTACGCGAACACGTCGGCGTGCGTCAGGGTGACTTGCCCCAGGCCGTTGAGGACCGCGTTGCGCTCGGCGAGCTTCAGCGCCGCCTCGGAGGCGTCCACGCACTCGACCGACGCCGCGCCGCCCTTGGCCGCGTACAGCCCGAACCCGCCGGTGTAACTGAAGGCGTCCAGCACCCGCCGGCCGGCCGCGAGCCGCGCCACCGCGGCCCGGTTGTCGCGCTGGTCCAGGTAGTAGCCGGTCTTCTGCCCCTCGGTCAGGTTCACCGCGAACCGCAGGCCGTTCTCCTCAATCGTCACTTCGGTCGGCGGCATCTCGCCCGCCAGCAGGCCGTCGTGCAACTCGATCCCTTCGAGCTGGCCGATGCCCTTCTCCGTCCGCAGGTAGATGCCCTTCGGACCGAGCAATTCGGCGAGGATGTCGGCGATCATCTGCCGCCGTTCGCCGAGGGCCAGCGACGTGAACTGCACGGTCAGGTAGTCGGCGTATCGGTCCACGACCATGCCGGAGAGGACGTCGGCCTCGCTGAAGGCGACGCGGTAGGCGGCCTCCGGGCCGGCGTTCAGGTGCAGCACGTCGTGCCGCAGCGCGACGGCACGCTGGAGCCGGGCCTTGAAGAAGTCGCGGTCGAGCGGCGCCTCCGGGTCCCAGGAGTACAGGCGGACGTGGATCTTGCTCTTGCTGTTGAACAATCCGCGGGCGACGAAGTTGCCGGCCGAGGAGAGCACGTCCACGACGGCGCCGTCGGCGGGGCTGCCGTCGATGCGCTCGATGGCCCCGGCGAACACCCAGGGGTGGCGGCCGAAGAACGGCTGCGCCCGTTTGGGCTTGAGGAAGACGCGGCCAGTGGGGGTGGGAGTCATGGTGTCCTTGGCGAACGGCCGGCGTCAGCCGGCTGGTGGCGAGCGTCCCATCAGGTCGAGCGCCCCACCAGCCGGCTGACGCCGGCCGTTCGCCTAAATCCCTTGCTGTACTCTTCGGTAATACGCCAGCGCCCGGTCGGTCGGAGTCTTCTCGGCCAGCGCGCCGAGCAGCGCCTTGACTCGCAGGACCAACTCGGTCTTGTTCACCGGGCGGGTCACGAAGTCGTCCGTACCGACCTCGACGGCCCGCTCGACGTCGGTCGGCTGGTCCAGGGCCGTCACCATCAGGACGCCGGCGCCGCGCGTCGCCGGGTCCGCCCGCAGCCGTTTGCACACCTCGAAGCCGCTGAGCTTCGGCATCATGATGTCGAGCAGGATCACATCCGGCTTCCATTCGCGGGCCAGAGCCAGCGTCTCCTCGCCGTTGGCCGCCACCTTCGTCTCGTATCCAGTGCCGTCCAGGTGGGCGTCGAGCAACTCGGCGTTCTGCGGGTTGTCGTCGGCGATCAGCACGCGCGGCATCGGCGGGTCCTCCGGGTACGCGGCATTATAGTGGGGCGGCGTCCTGGCGAGCCGGGAGCGTCAGCGGGGGAGGGCGTCCCTCCGGTCGCTGACGCTCCCGGCTCGCCAGCGCTCCCGGCTCGCCAGCGCTCCCGGCTCGCCAGCGCTCCCGGCTCGCCAGCCCTCGGGGCTCGCCGGCAAAGCGGAATTCCGGCCGGGCGGGAAAACGTGAACTACGGTTGGGTGTCTCCGCCCCCTCGCACCGGCCCGCGCCGCCGCAGGAGCACCATGCGCCAGACCACCGTTGCCGTGATCGGGGCCGGCCCCGCCGGACTGACTGCTGCCTACTTGCTTTCCAGGCACCAGATCCCCGTCACCGTGCTGGAGGCCGACCCCGAATACGTCGGCGGTATCTCCCGGACCGCCCGGTACAACGGGTTCCACTTCGACATCGGCGGGCACCGCTTCTTCTCCAAGTCGAAAGAGGTCGAGGACCTCTGGACGGAGATCCTGCCCGACGACATGCTCGACCGGCCGCGATCATCGCGGATCTTTTACAACGGCAAGTTTTTCGACTACCCGCTGAAGGCCGGTGAAGCGCTGACCAAGCTGGGCGTGTTCGAGTCCGCCCGGTGCGTGCTGTCGTACCTGAAGGCGCGCGTGTTCCCGCACGCGAACCCTCGTAGCTTTCAGGACTGGGTGACGAACCAGTTCGGCGCGCGGCTCTTCGACATCTTCTTCAAGACCTACACCGAGAAGGTGTGGGGGATGAGCTGCAAGGAAATCTCCGCCGACTGGGCCGCCCAGCGGATCAAGGGGCTATCGCTGAAGACCGCGATCCTCAACGCCCTGTGGAAGCCCAAGCCGAAGGCCAAGGGCGACGTCATCAAGACGCTGATTAACACCTTTCGCTACCCACGGCTCGGGCCGGGAATGCTGTGGGAGGCGTGCGCCGCGAAGACGAAGGCGCAGGGCGGCGAGATCGAGATGGGCCGCAAGGTGGTCGGGCTGCACTACGACGAGACGAAGCGGCAGTGGGTGGTCAACCACACCGGCCCGGACGGCAGCTTCGAGCAGATCGCGGCCGAGCACGTCATCAGCTCCGCGCCGATGCGGCACCTGGTCCAGGGGCTGTCGCCGCGGGTGTCCGACGCGGCGCTGGATGCGGCGAACAAGCTCCGCTACCGCGACTTCCTGACGGTGGCGCTGATCCTGAAGGACCGCGACCAGTTCACGGATAACTGGATCTACATCCACGACCCCGGGGTAAAGGTCGGCCGCGTCCAGAACTTCAAGTCGTGGTCGCCGGAACTGGTCCCGGACCCGTCGCTGAACTGCTACGGGCTGGAGTACTTCTGCTTCGAGGGCGACGGGCTGTGGGCGTCGTCCGACGCGGATCTGGTCGAGTTGGCGAAGGCGGAGCTGGCGAAGATCGGGCTGGCGCAGCCGGAGGACGTGCTGGACGGGTGCGTGGTCCGGCAGCCGAAGGCGTACCCGGTCTACGACGACCACTACGCGGCGAACGTGGACACGATCCGCAACGAGTTGACCGAGCGCTACCCGAACCTGCACCTGGTCGGGCGGAACGGGATGCACAAGTACAACAACCAGGACCACGCGATGATGACGGCGATGCTGTGCGCGGAGAACATCCGGGCCGGCCGGCCGGTGTACGACCTGTGGGCGGTCAACCAGGACGCCGAGTACCACGAGGGCGGCCGGGCCGGCGCGACCGGGCTGCGGGCGGTGCCGACGCGGGTGAAGGAGACGGACGGGACCAAGGAGATGGCGGCCGCGTCGTGACGGGGCGGGTCGAAGGGATTCACCACAAAGGCACAAAGGACACAAAGAAGACAGAAGAGCGAGTTGAAGACAGGAACCTGCGTCCTGTTCTTCTGAACTCTGATTTCTGGCTTCTTTGTGTCCTTTGTGCCTTTGTGGTGAATCCCTTCGACCCGGTCAGCCAACAGGCTTCGCATCGCTGACGGTGGGGAAGCGCTCCTGCATCCACGCTTGCCACAGCGGTGTCTCGTGGGCGACGGTTCCGGCCGCCTGATCGCCGTAAAGGTAGCAGTTCAGCGCAACCATGCTCTGGCCGCCGATGTTGAAGGTGCCAAGGGCGGCTACGCCCGGCCCCGGCTTGTCGACCCGCAGCACGGCGTCGTACGGACTCTGGCTGACGTACTCCGCCACGCCGCTGAGCGCCGGGACACCCGCGGGTGCCGTCCAACGCTGCCCGACGCGCAAGCCTTTCAGTCCCAATGCCGCGGTCAGCGTTTCCCAAGCCTCCGCTTCGGTTCCTGCGGCGGGGGCCACGAACTGCATGATCGCCGAGCGTTGGCCGCGGAAGTGCGTGAGATAGATCCGCAGGATGCGGAAGAAGCCAGGCCAGCCGGATGCGGTGCCTTCGAGCTGGTTGTCCCAATCGTCCGTGCTGGCGAAAAGGCTATGGACAATGCGGACGATGCAGATGCCTCCTCCGCGCGCTTCAACGCTCCACTCGTTCGCGATGGGCGGCGAGCCAGGAACCCAGCCATCGGACTGGGCAGCCCACTTTCGCGGCGGTTCCCAGGCCGTCACGACGGAACGGGACTCCATGCCGGGGCCGAAGTTCAACTTCACCGCGACGGGCTTCCCGTCTCGCTCCTCGAACTCGGCCGGCACGAACCAGGACGAAATACCCGGCCCGGTGGCGATGGCCTGCCAGACTTCCTCCAGCGTGCCGGGGACCTCGACTTCGACCTGGACTGAACGGCGTCCGGAGGCTTCTTTCTTCACGCTCATGATGGCTCCTTGGGATCGGATTTCTGCGGCAGAGGGTGCGCCACGACCACCAGGCGATGCGCGCGGCCGCCCGGGGCCAGTTCGTCGTGATAGCGCGAGACGAGTGTCGCGATTGCGTGAGTGAGTTCGTTGCTGAAGGCGGCGCGATCCGCCGCGGACCGGAAGCGGATCTCGGTGTCCAGCGCCAGCGTCGCCAGGCGCTTGTCGGTTTCCCGGGCGCGGCGAAGAAGCTGGCCGACCTCGCGGACGACACGAGCGGCCAGGGCGATGAGATAACTCGCGGACAGACGGTCGGCGCTACGACCCGGGTCCGGGGCGACGGGGCCCATAGCACTCGGCGAAACCACGTAGGACGCGGCGGTCGCCACCAGCAAGCGCTCCGTCAGACCGCCCCATTTGCGTTTCCGAGCTACCCGGACCAGCCCGTGCGCCTCCAGCGCCCGCAGGTGGTAGTTGACCTTCTGTCGCGCGAGCCCGATTCGCGTGGCGAGTGTCGCCGCGGAGGCGGGCTCGGCCAACTCCGCCAGGAGCCGACTGCGCACCGGCTCCAGGGCCACGGTCGCAGCCGCCGGGTCGTCGATCACTTCCACGTCGAGCATGGTCCGATGTTAGCCTTGACAACTTTTATTGTCAATAGCGGTGGAGGCCATCTTCCCAAGACTTCATCACCGCCTGTCTGCCAGGAAACGGGGTTCAGTCAGACCTTGATCGTCTTCCATTTCCCGCTGGCGAAGCGTAGTAGCAACAGCGCCGCCCGCAGATACAAGTCCGCGAACATCGCCCACCACGCTCCGATCAGCCCCAGCCCCACCGCCGGCGAGGTCAGCCAGTACGCCAGCGGGATGCGCACCAGCAGGAACCCGGCCCAGGTGATCGCCACCGGTAGCCGCGTGTCGCCGGCCCCGCGCAGCGCCGCGGTCACGATGATCACGGCCGCCACCGCCGGCATGGCGAACGCCACCAACTGCAATGCCGGCACCCCGGTCTCGATCACCCTCTCCCGGTTCGTCTCCGGGGCGAACACCCCCACCAGGGCCGGGGCGAATGTGAAGAACACCGCCCCCATCGCGGACATCAGCGCGCAGCCGGCGGCGAACGCCGTCCAGGCGTCCCGCGCTGCGTGGCCGGGCTGCCGCGCGCCGAGGTTCTGGCCGACCAGGCTCATCGCGGCGGTGGCGAACGCCACCCCGGACAGGTAGCCCAGGGCCTCGACCCGGATGGCGATACCGTGGGCTGTGGCGGCTACATTGCCCAGCGCGTTGACGATTGCCAGGAACCACATCTGCCCGGCGGCGGTCGAGAGGCTGTCCACCGCGGCCGGCACGCTCACCCGCAACAGCCGGTACAGCAGCCCGAAGTCCGGGACGAGGTTCGCCAGGCTCAGCCGCAACCCGTACCGGCCGACGGTCAGCACCCCGAGCACGAACAACCCGCCGAGGGTGTGGCTGATCCCGGTCCCCCAGGCGATACCGACGAACCCGAGCGGCCCGTGCGAGAGCATCCACGCCAGCGGCACGTTCACCGCCACCACGCCGGCGAGGGTCGCCAGCCCGGTGCGGGTGTCGCCGGCACCGACCAGGCAGGCGATGCCGCCGACCTCGATGACGTAGAACGGCAGCAGCGCCACCAGCGGTTGCAAGTAATCGACCGCGTACTTTGCCGCCTCTCCCTCCAGGTTCAGGAGCCGCACGAACGGGCCGAGTCCGAGCAACCCGGCGACCGCGGCCGCCACCCCGCAGGCGACCGCCAGCACCAGCGCCTGCCCGGCGGCGCGGTTGGCCAGCTTGTAGTCGGCCGCGCCGACGAACCGGGCGACGAGGGCCGTTGCCCCGACGCTGACGAGGACGGTGTAGCTGGAGGCGGCCCAGTACAGGTAGTTGGCGGTGTTCAGCGCGGCGGTGTGCGCGTCGGTGAACAGGCTGCCGAGGTACTGGTCGTAGAGCTGGATGGCCAGCAACAGGAGTTGCTGGGCGAGGGCGGGGAGGGCCAGCCCGAGCACCCGCCGCCACTTCGACGCGGACGCCAGGGCCGGCGGGGCCGGCGGACTCATCGGGTCATGATACGGAGGGCCGGCGGCGGGGTTCGCACCCGCATGAGCCGACTTACGAGGTCGGTTCATATCGTCCACGCCGACCCCTTATTTGTCCTTGATAATTAGGGATATTCGACGGCGAACCGAATTCCGTTTCATCTACTTATACTACCGTTTATACTACCCCTACAAAGGCAAGTGCCCCGCCCCGGTGTGTGGCCGGGACGGGGCTGCCGTAACTCCGTGCGACCGGAGGTACGACGTGGTCAATTCTAGCAAGCGTCCCCTGAAGCCCTATCCAGAGTTCCCGCTGTACGCCCACCCGATGGGGTACTGGGCGAAGAAGGTCCGCGGCACCATCCACTACTTCGGGCGGTGGGGGCGGATGGTCGGCGGGGTGATGACCCCGCTGGAGGGCGAGACGTGGAAGGAAGCCCTCGACCAGTACAAGCTCCAGAT
>DATLIF010000280.1:0-4018 GCA_035539575.1 Fimbriiglobus sp.
GTACCACCGAGGCGTCTGGTACAGCCGGTTGATCGCGTCGACGTAGTCGAGGAACGCGGTTCGGACCTCCTCGGCGGGGGCGTCGAGCCGGTACAGCTGCGCGTCCACCGGTGGGCCGTGCCGCGTCCGGCGGAGGATGACGTCACGCTCGTCGGCCGCGACGAAGATCAGCTCCTGCTGGCGGTACAGGCCGCGGACGAGGGAGTACGACTGCCCCCGCCGCAGTCGGGCCTCGATCGACAGGCAGACGCGGCCATCCGGCCCGAAGTCGAAGACGAGCGCCGGGTGCCCGAACAGCTTGATGTCCCAGATGAACAGGAGGACGTCCACGCCCCGCAGGTTCGCGAGGTGGTACGTGCGGGTCTCGTACTGCGGGGTGCAGTCCTCCAGTGACCGGTACTCGAAGTTGCGGACGTTCTCGATGGTGACCGCGTCGCCGTCCCGGGTGGCGTGCGGGAGCACGGCTGCGGCCGTCTCCCAATCGCGGTCGTGGCTCGGCTTCAGCCGGAACCACCAGACGAGGAACAGCGCGACGACACCGACGAAAAGGCCGAACGGCTTCCAGAGCGGTTGCCAGAGCACGAAGAGGGCGGCGACGCCGGCGACCCACGCCGCCGCGGCCGCCCGGCCCCACCGACCGGCGCCGCAGACGTCATAGTAGATCGCGCCGGCCACCCACAGTGTCACGGCCGCCGCCGTCGCGAGCATCGGGATGAGGACGAGCCACTCCGGTACCCGGTCCATGTCGCCTTCCCCAGGGTCACGCGGGTCGGACGGGATCCGGGCCGGCTGGGGCCGGGCGGCGGCTCGCGATTCGCCGCCGGCCCCAGCCGACCAGGCACAACTGGCCCAGCCCGACCCACATCCATAGCAATGTATGAGCTAACGCGCCAACATACGCCCAGTGCACGAAATCGTCCCGCGTCTCACCCACCCAAACGCGGGCCTCGGCCACTTCCCGGCGGGACGCCGCCAGGCCCTCGGCTAGCCGCTCCGACCCGGCCGCAGCCGTCACCGCCAGTTCGGCGACTTCGCGGGTCAGCCGGACCGCCGCGGCTGATTTCATGGATTCGATCCGCGCCTGTGGGACGTCCAGCACCTCCGCCGCGCGGTCGATCGTGTCGGCCGCAGCCCGGGCTCGGCCGGGCTGCTCGACGTCCACGCCGAGCTGGGAGACGACGTCCTCCGTCGCCCGCAGTCCCGCCGCCACCGCCCGCAGAGAGTCCGCCAACGCGGCCGCCCGGTCGATCGCCGGAAGCAGTCGGTCGAGGAGCCGATCGACCGCGGTCCGCACCCGGGGGAGTTCCGGGTTCTCGGCCGTCAGTCTCTCGGCCTCCGCCCGTGCTGCGGCCAGGTCGTCGCGGATGGCGGCCAACCGCCCCTCGACCCGCTCCAGCCTCGCGTCCGCCTCGGCCAGCCCGTGGTCCAGTCGGATCGCCACGACCGTGACCCGGTCGGCGGTTCGAACCGTGGCCCACCAGCCCAGCCCGATTGCCGCAACGCAGACCAGCGTCCCGAGTGTACCGAGGCAGACGGCTCCAATCCCCATGACTCGTTTCATGTGCCCTTCCTACGCCAAGACGCTCCACGTGCCGACGGCCCCGACGCACCGTGTCAAATTCACCCCATCATGACAGGCCGACTGTGGCGAGTCATGTGAATTGCAGTGCATACCGACAGGCGGGTCGGTCCGGCCGTGCCAGCCGTGCCGGGGACCCCGGTTGTACCGGCTCCACTTGTGACTTCTGACCCGGGTATTTGCTCGGCAGCTTGTCGGGCGGCGGCGCTTGTGCTCAGTTGACGGTAAGCTGTTCCGACCGCTGTCGCCCGTGTCCGTTCGCTCTCTGACCCCCTCCCGGGGGCGGGGTATTCCGATGTTCGATCTCGTCCTGGAGCAGATCCGCCAGATGCCGCCCCTGGCCAGGTTCTGCGTCGCGATGTTGATCTTCTTAACCGTCCCACCCCTGTGCCGACGGGTCCGCCTCCCCGCCGTCGTCGGACTGCTGGCCGCCGGGGTCATCATCGGCCCGTTCAGCCTGGGGGTGGCCCCGAAGCACGGGGAGGCCGTCTCGTTCATCGCCGAGTTGGGTAAGCTCCTGCTCATGTTCTTTGCCGGGCTGGAAATCGATCTCGTCCAGTTCAACAAGACGCGGCACCGGTCCGTCGGCTTCGGGCTGCTCACGTTCGGGTTCCCGCTCGCGGCCGGGATGGCCGTCGGGTTGGCTGCCGGGTACCCCTTGGTCGGGGCGCTGCTGATCGGGTCACTCCTCGCGTCGCACACCCTGATCGGCTACCCGATCGTGGAGAAACTCGGGAGGTTGCGGAACGAGGCGGTCACCGTGACCATCGGGGCGACCGTCTTCACAGACGTCGCCGCTCTCATGGTGCTGGCGGTCTGCATCCCGATCCACGCATCAGGCTTCTCCCCGGACGCCTTCGCGATCCAGTTCCTCGAGCTCGCACTGTACGTCCCGGCGGTGGTCCTCGGGCTGGGGTGGGTCAGCCGGAAGCTGTTCGCCCTGAAGCCGACCCGGGAGGGGCAGTTCGCGCTCATGCTGCTGGTGGTGACGCTGGCCGCGGTCGCGGCCGAGGCGATCCACCTGGAAGGAATTATCGGGGCGTTCCTCGCCGGCCTGGCCGTCAACACCGCCACCCGGGACAGCACGGCGAAGCACGAACTGGAATTCCTAGGCAACCACCTGTTCATCCCGACGTTCTTCCTGACCATCGGGTTCCTGATTGACGTGAACACCTTCTCCCGGACGCTGGTGACGCACTTCTGGCTGGTGGCCGGGATCGTCGGCGGGCTGATCGGGTCGAAGCTCCTGGCGGCCGAGGTGACCCGGCGGCTGTTCGGCTACACCCGGGTCGAGGGGCTGACGATGTGGTCGCTGTCGCTGCCGCAGGTGGCGGCCACCCTGGCCGCCGCCCTGGTCGCGTACAACACCACGAACGCGGCGGGAGAGCGGCTGATCGGGGAGCCGGTGCTGAACTCGATCATCGTCCTCCTCGTCGTCACCTCCGTCCTCGGGCCGATCCTGACGGAGCGGTACGCCAGTCGACTGCCGAGTCGGGGCACTGAGGTCGTGCCCGGGCCGCCGACGGCCTCACCCGTCGTCGAGGTTGACGAGCGCAACGGGTTGGTGTGAGCGGCCGCGGTTCGCTCCCGTCTAAATTCACGCCACGATCTCTTTCACCACATTGCCGTGCACGTCGGTCAGGCGGAAGTCGCGGCTGGAGTACTTGTACGTCAGCCGCTCGTGCTCCAGCCCGAGCAGGTGCAGGATCGTCGCGTGGAAGTCGTGCACGTGCACCTTGCCAGTCACCGCCTCGTACCCGTAGTCGTCGGTCGCCCCGTAGGTCATCCCGCCCTTCACCTCTCCGCCGGCCATCCAGGCGGTGAACCCATTGCTGTTGTGGTCGCGGCCATCCGTCCGCGGGTGGTGCGGCCGAACTCGCCGCACCACACCACCAACGTGTCCTTGAACAGCCCCCGCCGCTTCAGGTCGGTGAGCAGCCCGGCGATGGGCTTGTCGATGGCCTGCCCGTGCCGCTCCAGGTCCGCCTTCAGGTTGCGGTGCTGGTCCCAGTTGCCGTAGGTGAGTTCGACGAACCGCACCCCGGCCTCGACCATCCGCCGGGCGAGCAGGCACTGACGGCCGAAGTCGCCCCCGCCGCCGCCCCCGCATGACCGTCATCCGGCTCACCCCAGCCGGTCGGCGATCTCCTCATCGGTCCGGGCGTCCGGTCCGTCGGCGTCGGTCCGCAGCAGGTGCTGCACCCCGTCGGGGGTCGCCTCGCCCAGGTGCTCGGCCACCTGCCACCCGTTCTTCCGCTCGGCGTCGCCCAGGAGCGCCCGCACGTACCCGACCGCACGGCGGCGGGGTTCGCTCCGGGCGAAGTGGCGGCCGATCCGCTCGCCTACCGCGGTCAACTCGTCGGCTCACTCCCGCACATCTCGCGTCGTCGGTCGTCCGGACATGACTCGCCCTCGCCGTAACTCCCTGGCGGGACTAGT
>DATLIF010000281.1:0-5065 GCA_035539575.1 Fimbriiglobus sp.
TCGGTGAAGCCCTCTCCCTCGTGTCGCATCAGGTGCAGGTAGTGGGTGACGAGCAGGATGCCGTTGCGGGCCGCGATGCCGCCGAGCGAGATGAACCCGACCAGGCTCGCCACGGTCAGCGTCTGCCCGCTGAGGACCAGCGCCAGCACCCCGCCGACGAAGGCGGTCGGGACGGCCGTCAGGATCTGGGCCACGATCCGGCCGGACGGGAACAGCATGTACAGCACGAAGAACATGCCGACCACCGACAGCACCGCCAGGACCGCGATGAGCCGCGTCGCCCGCTGCTGGCTCTCGAACTGCCCGCCGTACTCGACGAAGTACCCCTCCGGCATCGGCACCTTCTCCTCGACGTTCTGCCGGATGCCGGCGACCACGCTCGCCAGGTCGCCGCCGAGGGCGTTCGCGCGGATGACGATTCGCCGGCGGACGTTCTCCCGCTTCACCTGGTTGGCCCCGCCGTCCCCGCCGGTGAGCGGGGTGACGTCGGCCAGGTCCTTGAGCATCACCTGCCCCCGCCCGCCCGGGAGGTCGAGCCGCAGCCGGCCGAAGTTCGCCACGTCCGCCCGGTACGGTTCCTCCAGCCGCACCAGCAGGTCGAACCGCCGCTGCCCCTCGACCACCTGGGACACCACCTCCCCGTTCAGGGCGGTCTGGACGAAGTCGCCAACGTAGGCCCGGTCCACGCCGAAGAACGCCAGGTCGTCCGGGCGGAGCCGGACGTGGACCTCGTCCACCTTGCGGATCGGCTCGACGGCCAGCGAACTCACCCCGTCCACCGTGACGATCGCGTCCTTGATCTGGTTGGCCAGCTTCTCCAGGGTGTCCAGGTCGTCCCCGTACACCTTGATGGCGATCTGGGCGGTGCTCCCGGAGATCATGTGCGAGATCAGGTGGGCGAGCGGCTGCTCGACCTCCACGTCCACCCCCGGCACCGCGTCCTTGATCTCCGCCTGGAGCATCGCCAGTCCGTCCTTGCGCGACTTCCCGCTGTCCGGGTTGATGGTGACGAAGAACTCGTTCGCGTTCGGCGGCTCGGCGTGTTCGTCCATCTCCGCCCGGCCGGTCCGGCGCAGGAACGACAAGACCTCGCCGTCCGGGTTGGCTGGCGACTTCTGGAACTGTCGCAGTTCAGCGTCCACCATCGCCGCCGCCTGGTTCGACGCCTCCAGCGACGCCCCGGCCGGCAGGGTGACGTTCACCTGTACCGTCCCCTCGTCGAACGGCGGCAGGAAGTCGGCCCCGATGGTCGTCAGCCGCCACCCGCAGTACGCCACCACGAGCCAGGTCAAGAGCAGCAGCAGCCCGGCGCGCCGCATGCTGAAGCGGATCAGATACCCGGCCGCCCACTTGAGCGCCCGGACCAGGAACCCGTCCCGCTCGGCGTGGACGGCCTTCGAGTTCGCCAGCAGGTAGTACGACAGCACCGGGGTGACGGTCAGCGACACCACCAGCGACGCCAGGATCGACACGATGTAGGCGATCCCGAGCGGGGTGAACAGCCGGCCCTCGATCCCGGACAGGGCGAACAGCGGCAGGAACACCAGGATTACCACCGCCGTCCCGAACACGATGGCCGTGCGGACCTCGGCGCTGGCCTCGTAGACCACCCGCAGGACCGGCCGGGGGTTCGGAGAGTGGTTGTTCTGCCGCAAGCGGCGGAAGATGTTCTCGACGTCCACGATGGCATCATCGACCAGTTCGCCCATCGCCACCGCGATGCCGCCGAGCGTCATGATGTTGATGGACAGCTCCACGCCCGTGATCCAGCCGATCACGCGGAAGACAAGGGCCGTGACGACCAGCGACAGCGGGATCGCGGTGAGCGAGATGAACGTGGTGCGGAAGTTCAACAGGAACAGGAACAGGACGATCAGCACCAGCACCGCCCCGATGACCAGCGCCTCGCCGACGTTGAAGACGCCCCGGTCGATGAAATCCCGGAGCTGGTACAACTCCGTCTCCATCACCACGTCGGCCGGCAGCGACGGCTCGACCTCGCGCATGGCGTCCTTGATGGCGTCGGTCAGGGCGCGGGTGTCGGTGTGCGGCTGCTTGGTGATGGTCAGCGCCACGGCCGGGTGGCCGTTGATGCTCGCGTCCCCGCGCTTGATCTGTGCCCCCTCGGCGACCCGGGCGACCTGCTCCAGCAGCACCGTCCGGTGCGGGGTGGCCCGCACCGGAATCTTCTTCAGGTCCGCCACCACCTGCTCCGGCCGCGGCCCGAGCCGGCCGATCACCCGGATCGGTTTCTCGACGCCGCCGGCGGTGGAGAACCCGCCGGAGAAGTTGACGTTGTTCGCCTTGAGGGCGGCCTCGACGTCCTGAAGCGTGACGCCGTACTCGGCCAGCGCGGTCGGATCGACCAGCACCTGGTACTGCTTGCGGCCGCCTCCCATTGTGATGACCTGGGCGACGCCACTGATCTTCAGCAGCCGCGGCCGGACCACCCAGTCGGCCAGCGTCCGCAGGGCGAGTTCCCGCTGCAACTCGGACGGAAACGTCACCTCCTGCGGTTTGTCGCCGATGGTGGCGCGGACGGCCTGCGCCCCCTCGGCGTCCGGGGCCGACCAGACGACACCGGCGACCAGGACGGCCTCCCACTGGGACGGGTCGCGCCGCTCGGTCGGCTTCCAGGCGAATAGTTGCGGCTTACCGTCCGGCCCGACGACGCGCTCGGCGTAGTACGGGGTGCCGGGGACCGGGACCAGTTCGCCGCCCTTCGGCCCCGGCTGCCGCCGCATCCCGCCGATCATGATCTGGCCCATGATCGAGCTGACCGGGGCCATCTGCGGACGGATGTCTTCCGGCAGGTCGCCGGCGACCGTGGTCAGGCGTTCCTGCACCACCTGCCGGGCGGTGCGGATGTCTGTTCCCCAGCCGAACTCGACGGTCACCACCGAAAGCCCGAACCCGGACTGGGTCCGCACGTCTGCCACACCGGTCGCCCCGAGCAGCGCCGACTCCAGCGGGTAGGTGACGAGCGTCTCGACCTCCTCCGGGGCCAGTCCGGGGGCCTCGGTCATGACCGTCACCCGCGGGCGGTCGAGGTCCGGGAAGACGTCGATCGGCATCTGTGTGGCCAGATACCCGCCGTACCCGAGGACGACGAGGCACGCCACCACGACCAGCGAGCGGTGCCGGAGGGAGAACTTGATGACGGCGTTGAGCATCGCGCACCCCTCCGGTTAGTGGTCGTGGCCGGCGTGGGGGTCCGCCGCGCCCGCACCGGCCGCGGCCTTGAGCGCCCGGTTGATGGCCGCCGCCTGATTGCGGACGACGAACTGGCCGGCCGCGACGCTCCCATCGTTGGTCAGCACCGCCTCGGTGCGGTCCTCGTACAGCACCCGGACCGGCTTGCGGACGAACAGGTCGCCGTTCTGGACGAACACGAACGCCTCCGGCCCCTCCCGGACGACCGCCCCGGCCGGGAGGACGTACACTTCGTCCCCAAGCTTCTCCACCGGCACCTTCAGCCGCACCCGTTGGCCCGGCCGGTATCGCCAGACGAAGTGCGTCTTGCCATCTCGCTCGAACGTTCGCGGCTGGTTGTCGAGCGGCAGGTAGAAGGCGAACGTGCGGGTGGCCGGGTCCACCTGGTTCGCCAGGTGGTGGATGGTGAGCGGCCCCTGCGGCGGCCACTCGCCCGGGGCCTCGTCGGCGAACGCGGCTGTCACCGGCGCCTTGAGTTCCGCGGCGCGGGCCAGGGCGGCGGCCTCGGACTTGAACGCCCGGCCCTCGACGAAGAGCCGCTGGTGGTTGGCCAGCGTCAGGAGCGTCTGCCCGGCCTGGACCGACTCCCCCAGTTGCACCTTCAACTCCTGGACCTCGTACAGCAGATCGGACGGCTTCTCGCCCGGGCTGTTGCCTTGCGTGGACGCCAGGGAGGCCGGCTGCGGCCGGGCCGGGGCGACGATCACCACCTGCGTGACCGGGTTGCCCTTCTCGGCCTGATCCACCTGGGCCGGGGTCAGGCCGAACACCTGGAGTTGCCGGCGGTAGGCGTTGATCTGCGTTGCAAACCGCTTGACCTGGGCCTCGTCCTCGATGAGCACCGCCTCGGCGGTCGTCCCCTGCCGGACCTGCTCGGCCGTCCGGTCCCGCTTCGCAGTGGCGATGCGGAGTTCCTGTGCGACCCGGGCCAGGTCGTTCTGCGTGCTCTGGACGAACTCGCTGACGAGCTGGACGACGAACAGCGGGTCACCGGCCCGGACCGTGTCGCCCGGCCGCGCCTTGATCTCGCTGACCACCCCCGCCAGCCGCGCTGTTACCCCCCGGTCACTCTCGCCGGGCCGGTCCACCACCACACCGGGGATCAGGACGGTCCGCCAGTACTCCTCCGGGGTCAGCACGTCCACGTCCAGCTTGAGGTTGGCCTGCGCCTGCGGCGACAGCTTCACCCGGTCGGTCTGGGCGTGGTCGGCGTGGCTGTCGCCGCCAATGTGGCCGCCGAACTCGTCGTGGGCGTGACCGCCCGTGGCCGGCGCGGTTTGCACGGCCTGCCGGTCGGGAAACACATGCGGCATCCACTTGTCCCGCGTCGCGTACGCCGCGCCGCCCACCGCGGCGAGGACGGCGAGCGTCACGACGGCCGAGACGATCTTTCGAGCCAACATGGTTCTTGCTCCTACCGGGCGGCCCACGTCCCAGCCGGAGGGTCGGGGCGGAATGGTAGCGATGGAATGGGGACGGCGGCGCGAACCCCCGGACCCGGTCGGTCGGGTGGATAACGCGGGGCCGAATGCTAGATCAGCAGACGATGGGTCGAAAGGTAGACGGGGAGCCGGCCCGGGGGCGACTCGCTGATGTGGGGATGCGATCGATCCGCGAGGCGGTCCAGAAGGTAGGCGTGGACGAGCGCGGGGGAGACCGGCGACGGCTGATCGAACGATACCGTCTCGGTGGCCTGCCAGTCGGGCGCCGGCTTTACCGCCGGACAGTCGCTGTCGTGGTGGTCGGGGTGCTGGTGCGGTGCCGTCGGCGCCCGATCATCGACCGGGTCGGCTGCATGCACCGCGGCGTCTCCGCTGTGCCCGCGACAGTCACATTCCTCGTCGGACGGGTG
>DATLIF010000282.1:0-2008 GCA_035539575.1 Fimbriiglobus sp.
TGCGCAACAACGTCGTGACCTTCAGCGGTGGCGAGGAGCGGAACCGGCCGCAGGCGATGCGGATCGAGTTCGGGCCGAACGGCACGGTCCGCCTGACCGAGCAAGGCGCGGGCGACCGTCCGGGCGCGGTCATGGAGCGACACGGCCAGGTAGTCGCCAGCCATGATGTACACGCCGGTCTTGGCGCCCGACGCCGTGGGGCTGCCCGCGGCCGGCCGCTCGCCAAGACCGCCCGGACGATCGCCGGCGCCCGCGCCCGGACGGTCGCCCGCGCCTTGCTCGGTCAGGCGGACCGTGCCGTTCGGCCCGAACTCGATCCGCATCGCCTGCGGCCGGTTCCGCTCCTCGCCACCGCTGAAGGTCACGACGTTGTTGCGCACGGACACGGTAAGGGTGTTGGCTCCCTCAACCGCGCGGCCGTCCTTCTCGAGTGCGAGGACTTGCCAGTCGCCGTCGAGCGATTGAGCCATGGCCCCAGCCCGGGGGATGGCACCGGGCTGGTCGGGCCGAATGGGCTGGCCAGGCTGAGCAGGCTGGGCAGGTTGAACAGGCGGAGCAGGCCGCACGGGTGGCTGGGCTGGCGGCTGCGGGGGTTGGGCGAGGAGCGCGGTCAGAAGCATGGCGTACATCTACGTCCTCCTGGACCTGGCTGCGGAGTGGCGGTCACGACCCCCAGGCCCGGGCCGCGAGCGAGGTCCCTTGCGCCGAAACGAAGTGGCAGCGCCCGGGGACACACCGGACCGACCGCTGTGGGGAAGTGAGCGGTTCGGGTACGGTGGCGTTCGCCCCTCCAGGGTGAACGGTCCGGGCCGGCGATGCGGGACGGGCGGTGTCGGCTGCAACGGATGTGCCGCCTCGGCGTTGGCCTGTTTGGAAAGAGGAATCGTGGGTGTCCGAAAACGACACACCGTGGCGTCTGTGAACCGCAAGTCGCGAGTGTACGAAGACCTCCAGTCTTGAGGCTTGGGCTTGTGGAATGTAACGCGGAGTTGGCGGCGGTGTGACGTGGGAACAAGCATGCCCTGAGCCGGTAGGTACGGTTCCTGACGGCTCGGATCGACTCACTGTCGTTCCAACAGGGCCACCGGGAAGTGACCCAGCACCTGTCCGACCGCAAGACCCGCGCCGGATACGGTCAGGCGCTCGCCGCTGAGATGGTTCAGCCACATCTCACCGTCGGACAGTTTGAGCCGGGTGTCGCCCCACACCTCCGCGCCGAGCGGCGGCCGGTCTGCGCCGCCAAGCAGTCCGACGACCAGCCGGGGGACGACGGTCAGTACCGCGTGGCCGGCCGACCGCCGGGCAAACGCGAAGACGTGCGCGGCCTTCGCCCCGACCGCCTCGACGGGCATGTACTCGCCGGCGCGGAACAGGTCCGGGACCGCTCGACGTAACCGCAGGGCGTGGGACACGACGAACAGTTTCGCCTGTCCGTCGTCTGGCGCGGGCCGGTCCAGTCCGCGCAGCAACGTTTCGCGCAAAACGTAGTCCACCGGCCGGCGGTTGTCCGGGTCCACCAGGCTCAGGTCCAACAACTCCGTCCCCTGGTAGGTGTCCGGCACCCCGGGTGCCGTGCAGCGCACGAGCGCCTGCGCCAGTGAGTTGACCGCCCCGAACCGGGCGACCCGGCGTGCGAAGTCGCCCAGGTCGGTCAGGAACTCGGCCGACCGGCCGGCATCGAGTACCCGGCCGACGAACTCCTGCACGGCTGCGTCGTACTCCGGGTTCGGGTTGATCCAGCTCGTGTACTCCTTCGCCTCGTGGGTCGCCTTGCTCATGTACTGCTTGACCCGCGCGGCGAACCAGTCCAGCCCTCCGATCGCGTCCGCGTCGGCCGGCCAGGCGCCGACGAGCGACTGGTAGAGCAGGTACTCGTCGTTGGCGTCCGGGGCGCTGAGCCCGTCGTCCAGTTCGATCCGGTGCAGGCGGTTCAGCTCCGCCCACCGCCGCACCCGTTCGGCCCACTCGCCGGGCAGTTCGGACAGCACGTCGATCCGCGCCCGCACGT
>DATLIF010000283.1:0-18908 GCA_035539575.1 Fimbriiglobus sp.
GAGTTCCCGGGGTGGGTGGAGGTTTGACCGCCAGTTCGGGTTTCAGAGTGGCTGCTTTCTCGGCCAGGCCCTTGGGGTTGTTCAGAACGAGGTCGTTGAGGGCCTTGACGAGTGGGACGAGTTCCTCGTCCTTGATCGTGTGACGGGCAGGGTTGGGGGTGCCGAGAGCGCTGGGGTCCGGAGCGGAGAGGAGGTTCTCGGCCGCCTTCAAAGCCCAGAACAGAACGTCCGGCGGAGTTTCAGCCGGCTTATCGTTCTGCTTGAAAAACTGGTTGGTCAACAATGCAGTGATAGTCTTGGCGTGGGACGGAGAGCCAGTCCGGGCCGCCATCGCGAGCATCCGGGCGGCGTTGATCCGAATGACCGGCGGCGGGACGCCGCCCTTGCCAGTCAGGACAGCGGTCACCGCCTGGTCGAGTGCGGCCCCAAAGTCCTCGATGTAGTTCATCTGGTCGATCAGGATTCGCTCGCCCGGATTGGGGACCAGGAGGTGAATGTTGAGGTCCTCGAACGCCACATCCAGGTTCTGGTCGCCGCCGGTGCGGACCTTCAATTCACCGGTGTCGTTGGCGGCGTAGTACTGGTCCTGGGTGACGCGATAGACGTAGAACTCGGCCGCCTGCTTTAGTAGTACCTTGTTCGTTTTCTCCTTCGGACCGCGGGTGCGTTCCTTCCCGGTCTTCATGTCCTGAAGCTGGGTAAGACCGGGACCGTCGAGCGGCTTACCTTCCATCCGAAAGGGCTTCAGGTCGATGCTGCCGGACTGGCCGCGGGCGGCCGTGGCGGCAAGACAGGTGATCAAGGTTCCGAAGGCCAGCGCGAGAGAGCGGTAACGGGTCATTCGCCTACCCGGGTGATCGGTGCGGGGTCCCACCAAGACAGAACGGCCGGACGGGGACCGGCGTTGGGAGCGAAACCGGCACGATTTCCGCAGGGCCGCGGAGGTACTGGTGAGGCTAGCAGTGGTCCGCGGCGGACGCAAGACCCCCCACCGGGGCAGGTTCGGGATTCGACCGCTCATGGGCGTTACGTCCGGTCTGGTGGAAGTCTGGTTGTCACGGGGGCGTTGGTCGGGTAGAAAGGCCACTGGAATCGGGCCGTAGCGCAGCTTGGCTAGCGCGCTTGCTTGGGGTGCAAGAGGTCGTGGGTTCAAATCCCGCCGGCCCGACCATGACGTCCCGCCAACGACTCCGGTTGTTGGCGGGACGCTTCTTTTCGTGGACCTCGACCCCGCCGCGCGTTACCCTCCGTCCCACTCCTACCGAACGGCAAAGACGGAGTGGGGACATGTTGCGACGCACACTGGCTACGCTGTTGATTTCTTCGATCTCCGCCATCCCACTCCGCGCCGACGATCCGGCGGACCTGATCGTACACGGTGCTCACGTCGTGACCGTGGACCCGAAGTTCACGACCGCCGCCGCCGTCGCGGTTCGTGGGAGCCGAATCGTCGCCGTCGGGACGGACGCGGACGTGTTGAAACTGAAGGGGCCGAAGACCCGTGTGATCGACGCTACTGGCAAGACGGTCCTGCCAGGGCTGTACGACAGTCACGTCCACCCGCTCGGGGCTGCGCTAAGCGAGACGAGCGGACCTCTGCCTGTTCTGGGCTCCGTCGAGGAAGTCCTGGCTCACGTCCGCAAGCAGGCTGCGGAGACGCCCGAAGGGCGATGGATCGTCATCCGCTATGCCTTTCCGACCCGGCTCAAGGAGGCGCGGTTCCCCACGAAGGCGGAGCTGGACGCCGCGGCCCCGAGGCACCCGGTGCTCTACCACGCCGGTCCGGCCGGGGTATGCAATACCGCGGCGCTGGTCGCCTCCGGGGTGACGAAAGACACACCCGACCCACTTCCGGGAAAGATCGTCCGCGATCCGAAGACCGGCGAGCCGACCGGCATGCTCCGCAACGCCTATGGAGTGCTCAAGGGCGTGCCGTCCGCCGGGTCAAACCTGACCGTCGGGCAGAAGCAGGAGGCGGTTAAAAAGCTCTTTCACAGTTACAACGCCCTCGGGCTGACGAGCGTGGCCGACCGCAACGCCGGTCGCGAGGCGCTCGACCTGTATTACGCCCTGAAGGAAGCCGGCGAGTTGACGGTCCGGGTGAACGTGGCCCGCTCGTTCGACGCGAACGGCCCGCGGGAGGTCATCGCCCGGCGGTTCGAGGACCTGCCTGGCAAGGACGGCCGCGGCGGGCCGACCGGGGTCGGCGACGAGTGGGTTCGCGTCGGCCCGATCAAGCTGTTCCTCGACGGCGGGATGCTCAACGGCACCGCCTACATGCGGGAGCCGTGGCCGAAGGGGCCAACTCACCAGGTCACGGAGGACGACTACCGCGGGCTGCTGTTCATCCAGCCGGACCAGTTGAAGATGGTCTGCGAGGAGGCGGTCCGCCGGAAATGGCAGGTGACGGCCCACACCGCTGGCGAGGGGGCGATGGACGTCCTCCTGGACGCCTACGAGTTCGCGGACCGGGTCGCCCCGATCAAGGACTACCGGTATTGCATCACGCACGCCAACTTCCCGTCCCGGCGCAACCTGGAACGGTGCAAAGCCCTCAATGTCTGTGCCGACGTGCAGCCGGCGTGGCTGTACAAGGACGGGGCGACGCAGCTCAAGATCCTGGGCCCCGATCGTATGCAATGGTTCCAGCCGTACAAGACGTGGCTGGAGTACACGACGGTCGGCGGTGGCAGCGATCACATGATCCGCCACGACCCGATCGCTTCGACCAACCCCTGGTCGCCGTGGTTGGGCCTCTGGATCGCCGTGACACGGAGCCTGGAACGCGGCGGCGTTCACCGCCCCGAGGAGTGCCTGACCCGTGAACTGGCGGTCCGCCTTTATACGATCAACAATGCCTACCTGCACCGCGAGGAGAAGGAGAAGGGCAGCCTGGAAGTCGGCAAACTCGGCGACCTGATCATGATCGACCGGAACATCCTAACGTGCCCGGCGGACGACATCCGTGGGACGAAGGTGTTGCTCACCGTCGTCGGGGGCAAGGTGGTGTACGAGCAAAAGTGACCCCGGGGACGGCCTGGATCCCAGGAGTAGTAATGCAGCTTACTGACATGCCCTGGCCGGCAGTCCGGGCTCTCGGCCGGGACACACCGGTCGTTTTCCCTGTGGCCGCACTTGAACAGCACGGCCACCACTTACCGCTGTTCACCGACAGCATGCTCCTGGGCGAGGTCGTCCGCCGGGCGACCGGGCGGGTCGGCGACCGGGTGCTGTGCGCCCCGCTCCAGTGGCTGGGCAACTCCGACCACCACCTCGACTTCCCCGGTACGCTCTCGGCACCACCGCGGGTCTACCTTGACCTGCTCGGCGGTCTGCTGGAGAACTTCATCGCCCACGGCTTCAAGCGTCTCGTGATTGTCAACGGACACGGTGGCAACGACGTGCCCGGCAAACAGGCGATCTTCGAGGTGCGCCAACGGCACCGCCAGCGCGATGACCTGCTGTTGCTGTTCGCGACATACTGGGCGCTGGGCGGAGAGCCGAACAAGACGGACCCGACGATCCGGCAGACGCGGATGGGCCACGCCTGCGAGTGGGAAACGTCGATGATGCTGCGGCTCGCACCGCATCTGGTCGGCGACCTGTCGGCGGTCGGACCGGTCGAGTTCGGCAACCCGTTCGAGCCGGCGAGCCGGGGTTGGGTCACACGGGAGCGCAGCGAGCCCGGCCACATCGGCGATCCGCGGCAGGCGACCGCCGAGAAGGGGGAGACGATGTTCCGCGTCTTCGGCGACGACCTGGCACGGTTCCTGGAACGGGTGGTCGCGTGGGATGGCCGGAGCTGGAACGGATGACCCCCACAGTCGCCGAGCGATCACCGTCTTGGAAGTGGTGGGTGTGTGGGCTGCTGCTCGTCGCCACCTTCTTGAACTACATGGACCGGCAGGCGCTGGCTGTCACGCTGCCGGAGTTGAAGCAGCGCTACCACATCGTCGAGGGACGGATCGGCCTGATCGAGGGGCGCTTCGGGTACGCCTTCGCGCTCGGGTCGATCGTGTTCGGCCTGCTGGCGGACCGGTTTGGCCCACGCCTCCTGTACCCGGCGGTGCTGGTGGGGTGGTCGCTGGCAGGGGTCGCCACCGGGCTGGCCGGACGGCCCGAGGTGACCGGGTGGCTCGAATCCCCTGGCGACGACCCGGGCACCGGTACGTTCCGGTGGCTGCTCATGTGCCGCATCATGCTGGGCCTGTTTGAGGCCGGGCACTGGCCGTGCGCGCTCATCACGGTCCGGCAACTCCTGACCGCGAAGGACCGGCCGCTTGGAAACGCCGTCCTCCAGAGCGGGGCGTCACTCGGAGCGATCATCGTCCCCCTGTACGCCGAGGCGACGGAGCGGCTCGGGCTGGGGTGGGAGGGCGTCTTCTGGTCGATCGGCGTAGCCGGGATGCTGTGGGTGCCGGCCTGGTTAGCGCTCGTCCGCCGCCGCGACCTGGAAGTCGCAACACCGGCCGCCACCGTCCCCGACCCCGGCATCGAGTGGGGCGCGTTTCTCCGCCACCTCGTGATGCTGGCGATCATCGTGAGTTGCCTGAACGTGAGCTGGCAGTTCCTGCGGGCGTGGCTGCCGCTATTCCTCCAGGACTTCCACGGCTACTCGCGGGAGCTGACCCGTGTCTGCACGTCGGTGTACTTCATCTCGACCGACATCGGCTGCATCCTCGCGGGCGCACTGGTGACGTGGCTGGTCGCCCGCGGCTGGGGAGTGGCCGGAGCGCGCCTGTTCGGATTCGCCTGCTTTGCCGCACTGACTGCACTGGCAGCGGCCGTGCCGTGGGTTGGCTCCGGGCCGGTGATGATCGTGTTCCTGATGGTGGCCGGGGCCGGCATCCTCGGACTGCACCCGTACTACTACGCCCTGGTCCAGGAGTTGCCGGCACGGCGGATGGGGCTGATCTCCGGCGGGCTGGCGGCGATCGGGTGGGTGGTGAGCGGTCGGTTCCAGATCTACGTCGGCGCGGAAATCGAGAAGACCCGGAGCTACGACACCGGACTGGTGATCGTCGGGCTGGCACCGATGGTCGGGCTGATAGCCCTACTCGTCCTGGGGCGGGCCAGGAAGCCCGACGATGCCCTCAGATCTTCAGGAACAGCCGACGGCGATACATCCAGTACAGGATGAGCCAGTACACTGCGAGCAGCGCCGCGCCGGATACGAGTGGCTCGTACGGTCCGAAACGGGTGAACACATCGCGGCCCAGGTGTGTCCGGAACGAGGCGACGACGAACCCATCGATCAGGTGAGCTAAACAGTACGCGGTGATCGCGTTCGCCCCGATCACCCGGAGCGGGAACGCCCAGCCCTGAGGGCCGCCGGTGTCGAGCAAGGCCAAGAACCCGGCCAGTAGCAGGAAGCACCAGCCGCCACTGAGGAGCACCCAACTCGGCGTCCAGATCCTCTTAACGCTCGGACAAACGCCCAGGGCATCCAGCCCCCAGCCCGCGGCGAGTAACAGGACGCCGACGAGTGCGAGCCGCCCCACCTTGCCCCACGCCGCACCGGTCGCCCGCAACCAGCCGCCGGCGATCAGCCCGAGGATCATCGTGCCGAGGGTCGGGACGAAACTCAGGGTGGCGTACCCGCCGCCATTGTGTATGAACGGCTGTTCGCGTGGAAACAGGTTGAGAAACCAACCGTCGAACGCCCAGGCGAGGTTCGAGTTCTTGTCCCAGTGGGCAGCGAACCCGGTCAGGTGTGGCCAGTCCGGCGGGACGCCGACCGCCTGCCAGTCGAAACTCGGCCTCGGCAGCGGATACGCGGCGAACGCCGCCCAGTAGCCCGCCAGAATGACTGCCAGCGCGGTCCACTGGACGACCGGCCGGGAATAGCCGAGCAGATAAAGGAAGAAGTACCCGAGGCCGATCTGGGAGAGAGTGTCCTCGAACGTGAAGTTCGTCTGCGACCGGCCGACCGAGCGAAGGAACACGCCAAGTGCAACCAGGAGCACCGACCGCCACAGGGCGTGCAGGGTCGTGCGCCAGACGGGCTCGTTGCGGGCAGCGCGGGCCGCGAGCGAGAACGGCAGGGCGACCCCGACCAGGAACGAGAACGACGGCTGGATCAGGTCATGCAGGGAGCAACCCCGCCACGGAACGTGCGACTGATGGAACGCCAGGAAGGACCAGAAGCCGGAGTCGGGGAAGCTCTTCGCCATCCGGCCGAGATGCAGAACCTCTGCCATCATCAGGAGCATGACGAAGCCGCGATACGTATCAACAGAGGCAACGCGGGCAATCGGCTGGGTCGGTGTGGTCACAGTTCACACTCGGAATTGATATCTGATCTGGAAACACGGGTGGCGGTATCGTCATCAGGCGGCCAAACGAGTGCGGAGTCGGCAACGTCACCGCGGTGAAGTCCCAACGCCGGGCTCCCGCAAGCACCGACTACGCAGCGCCCGTGCGTCGTTGTCGAATGGGTTGATCCGCAGGGCCGCCTCACATTCCACCAGGGCACCGGCCCAGTCCCCGCGGTCCGTCAGCAGTTTTGCCAGACGGGAGCGATAGATCGAGGTCCAGGGATTCACGGCGACCGCACTCCGCCAGTACCCGATGGCCTCACCGTCTCGCCCCAGTGCCGTCGCCAGCGCCGCTGCGTATGTCAGCGCCGACTCCCGCTCCGGCACCTGCCCCAACACAGCCTCCATGTCCATGAGACCGTCGGCCGGCCGCCCAACGAACCACCGGGTGTATCCTCTCGCCTCCCGGGCGGCAACGTCGTCGGAGTGCGCGACGACGGCCGCATCGAGGAGTGGCAGGGCGTGCGGGGCGACTGCCCGAAGCGCCTGGGGGTTGTTAAGACCCACCTCGGCCAGCGCGACACCGAGATCGCGAGACACCTCCGGGTCGTGCGGTTCAACCAGTTCGTCGTGGAAGTGCCGCAGGGGGATTTCGCCGGGCCTCGGGGGCCGTGGCGGGGCCGGCGGCGACGGACGACGGACGATGCGGTGGTCCGCGGCGGCCGTATGTGCGATCGGTGACTCCGCCCGCGGCATGTGGCAATCGATGCAACTGTCTGCCGGGCTCCGCTGACGGCGCTCGGCCGGCGCGAGCGAGCAACCCCGATCGGCGTGGCACTGGAGGCACCTGTCCCGATAGTGGGCAATCTTCTTCTGCGGACCGGGTACGCTGTGGGGGTCATGACAGGAGATGCACCCGAGCCGTCCGCCGCTTGCCTGGAAGCATCGGCTGTCCCGCATCTGTTCGGCATGTCCCCCTACAGCCGCGCCGCCGGTCAGTTCTCCAGGTTTAGTGAAGACGGACAGGAACAAGTGAAGCGGCAACCCGGGCCGGTAGTCGAACAATTCCCGTCCGCGGCGCACGACTCGCGCTTCGCCCTGGAGGTGACACTGTTCACAGACCGCATCCCGCAGGGCCGGCTCCAGCCGACCCGGATTGACGATCGTCTCGTCCGACCCATCGCCCCGGGTTGGTGAGCCGACGTGGAGTTCTCCCGGCCCGTGGCACCGCTCACACCCGATGGCGTGACCCCGGAACAGCGGCGGCCGGTACTGGTTGAGCGCGTGAGCGACCGGCTCCACCGCGTTACAGTGGCAGAATAAGCACTTCGCGTCCGCTGGTCGTCCGAACTGCTCGAGCGCCCGGAAGCCGGGCGTCAGGTCCCAGATTCCCTTGCTGGAAAACCAACTGATCGGCGACTGGAACAGGCGGCCATCCCGCTCGACGAGATAGGTTCGGCCGCGTGCCCCGGAGCCGACTGCGAAGTGAACGTCGCACTCCAGCCGGACGGGTGCCGCTCCATCTGCACCCGGACGGATTTGCCGGTGGATCATCCGACTGCCGTTGCGTTCGACCTCAAACCGGAAGCCGTCCACTTCGAACGGGTCTCGTGCCCTGGTGCCATACTGCTCGACCGGTTGCAGGTCGGCCGTCGGTCCGAGTGACCGGCCCATCGGGTGCCGAGTGTAGGAGGCTACTTCAGTCTGGTGACACTGAGCACAGACGGCGTCACCGACATACTGCACGCCAGGCCGAACGTTACGGGAGGCCGCGGGAAAGGTTATCCGGGGATCATCCTCGGATGCCTCGGGAGGGGTTTCGCCGGGACGGAGGGACCACCACGCGATGGCAGCCCCTGCTCCCAGCCCGGCCACGGCGAGCAGCACAATCAATAGTCGTCTCATGGGATCATATCCCGACAGGCCGCGCGGAAAGGTCAGCTTAACCGGGTCCGTTAGCGGCATCACATCGCGATGCACCAGCCGCAAACAGCTTTAACCGACAGACCGATTGGAGAGCGGGCAAGTACCGGCCTGACGACCTGAAGCATAATGCCGAAGGCGCGGCCTTCGCAAACCTCTTCCCGAGCACAACATCGTTCGGGGATGCCGGCGTACAAGGATTGGCGCATGGGAAATGAAAAACCTCCTGGATATCCAGGAGGTTTCGAGTGGGCAGAGCCGGGATTGAACCGGCGACCTAGCGATTTTCAGTCGGGCGTTTCATTTCCGGACTTCGCTTCGCTAGCCCCCTTCCCTTCCAGGTTTGCGTCACGGGTTCGAATGACAACCAGTGCCGTGTCGTTCCACATATTAGTGAGGCTTCGTAGCGTTTCCCATCCTTTCCGTACCGGATTCCGTACCGGGGTCCAAGGAAGCGTTCCCCTCCCCTGCACCATCAAGTACGCGGCCACTCACGTGTGGTCAGGCGCGGCCGAGGATGTACTCGTGGAGCGGGACGATGGTCCGCTCCTGGTCGGCCTGCGCCAGGGCGTTCAGGTCGCCGATCGAGACCAGGCCGGCCAGCCGGCCGTCCCCGCCGGCCACCGGCAGGTGGCGGATGCGACGGTCGCGCATCACCCCGCGGGCCTCCTCCACCGTCGTCGCCGGCGCGCCGCAGACCACCTCCGCGGTCATCACGTCGGCGACCCAGATGGACGACGGGTCACGCCGCCCGGCGACCACCCGCACCAGGACGTCCCGCTCGGTGACGATGCCGGCCACCCGGTCGCCGTCGGTCACCACGAGCGCCCCGATCCGGTGCGCATTCATCGCCAGGGCGGCCTCCAGCACCGTCGCCGACGGCACCCTGCGGCTGATGAGCCTGACCGACAAGCACCACCAGGCCGACCTCGTGGCCGCGATGGAGGCGACCGCGGCGGCCGAGGGCGACTGGCTCCGGGCCGCCGGGACGCCGCCCGGGTCGAGGGCGTCCGGAAGTGGTTCGAGGCGATGATGGCCCCGGCCCCGGCCGGGGGGAGGAAGCGCAGGAAGGCCTGCGGTTGAGTCGAGGTGTCGATCCCGTTTCCCATTCGCCCACCCAGGAGAGATGGAATGAAGAAGGTAGACGCGGAGAAGGCGGCCGAGTCGGGGCTCGCGGAAGCGAGGCGGGCGCACGAGGCGCGGGCGGCCCGGCCCAAGGCCGTCGCCATCCCCCACAGGGCCGTCGCAGACCCCCCGGCCGACGAGCCCGAGGACTACTGGCCCGAGGACTACGAGCCCGGGAAGCTCGGGCCCGACGCCCCCGTGCCCGAGGAGCCCGAGGACGACGGCCTGGACGGCTACGTGGTGATCGTAGAGACCGAGCGGAACGGCACCCCGCCGGAGGGCCTCTTCTCCACACTGGAGGCCGCCCGGCAGCACGCCCGGATGGTCACGGCCATGTGCGAGGAGGACTTCTCGCCGTGGAAGACCGGTAACGGCGAGGAGTACTGCGGGGTCGTGATCCATGAGTTTAAGGGCGGCCGCCACGTCGGTGACCACAGCCCGGAGACACCCCTGGGCGAGGTGCCGCCGCACCTGGCCAAGCACCTCGACGGCCTCGACGAGTACCAGGTGTGTGAGGTCCGTCTGCTCTGGCACGAGCCCGAGTGGGAGCCGGTCTTCCGCGGCCGCATGGCGGGGGAGGCGACCAACCGGTACGGGGCGGTGATCGACGCCCTGAAGAAGATGCGGGAGGCGCAGTGGTCGTGGGTGGCGGACCGCTGCGGCGACAAGGGGCTGCCCATCCCCCGGACCCTGACCCGCTTCCTCGCCGGCCTCAACCCGTCCCAGGCCGAGGAGGTCCGCAAGGCCTACGAGCAGCCCGGGTACGAGTGGCGGCTGCACGACCTCGCGAAGGAGTGCGGGGAGGACCCGGGGCTCTGCTTCATCAAGGAGCACTACCTGGGGGTGATCGACGCCCTGACCCGGATACGCCGGGAGTGTCCGGGGCTTTTCGGCGGCGGCTAGTGAGTCGGTCCCGTTCCCGCCACCCGAGAGGTGCACCATGCCCGAGTCGTCGAAGCCGGCGGTCCGCGGCGTCCTGGCCCGCGGTCTCGTCTCCGCCCTGACCGTCGCGGTGATCGTCTTCGCCGCCGGTTTCTGGATCGCCCACCAGCAGCTCAACCGCGTCCGGGAGGACGGCACCAGGCTCGACCAGGAGAGGCAGAAGGCGCACGACCGAGAGCTCGACGACATCCTCAAGGGGGCCGGGGTCCGCCGGTGACCCGCCGGCCTCTCGCAACCGCACCCTGCGGGCCGCCCGATCCGGGCGGCCCGCGGCCTTTCCCTACATGATGGGCGCGATGAACCCCGGGTCGTTGGCCGAGACCGGGAGCGGGCCGACCGTGCCGTGGCCCCAGGCGACCCGGGCGACGTAGCCCGCGACGGTGCCGTTATCCACGTCGAGGAGCAGGGGCTCGTCGGACAGGTGGCTGGAGATGAGCCCGATCTGCGGGTCGTAGGCGGTGACGACGTCGCGGTCCGAGTCGTAGAACTCGGATTGGAGTCCTGCACTGGGTACCGTACACAGGCGCACAGACAACCCTTTGGGTCAGCCCCCGCGGGCACGAAGATCGCCCCGACGGGTGGCCTGCCACCCCGCGGGGCGGCGCGGCTTGTCGGTTCACGATCCCGAACCGGGAGCGGCCGGAAGCGGCGGCGTGCGAGTGCTACGAGGTCGTCCGGGACGAGTTCGACCGGTTGCTGAGTCCGGGCCGCCCTCGAAGGTGCTCAAGCCCCATCTCCTCACCTGCCGATATTCCCAGGCTTTCCGTCCCGAAGGTCTCGGAGCCGGCTGGATGACGCCGTTCGAGCGCCCCGACCGCTGCTGTCCGGAGTGCGGGCACACGGGCTACGTGTTCCGGGCCAGGAAGAACGTCGCGGTGCCGGAGGGGAAGTTCGCCGAGACCAGGTACCGCTGCCGCTCGGTGCTGTTCAGGAAGGCGGTGACGGTGTCGGCCGTCGTGAACCCTTACTTCTTGCGGAGCACGCCTCGGGACGCTTCAGCACCGGGGGCGATGATCTCGATCGGGCGGGCGATCCGCTGGAAGGCCGACTTCACGGCGAAAGTTTTGCCTGTAAGACCACCTCTGGCCCCGGAGGAGTTCCATGCTGCCGACGACGGATCACGTGATCGACGGCGTCCGGTGCGCGGTCTACGACAGCGACCCCGGAAAGCGGGAGGTCGTGGTGTTCGTCCACGGCAACCCCGGCCCGATGGACGACTGGGAGGAGTTGATCCCCGCCGTCACGCCGTTCGCCCGCGCCGTCGCGATGGACATGCCCGGCTACGGCCGGGCCGAGCACCCGAAGCAGTTCGACTTCACCATCGACGGGTACGCCCGCTACCTCGGCAAGCTGTTCGACCGATTGTCCGAGGGGCGTGCCCACCTCGTCCTGCACGACTTCGGCGGGCCGTGGGGACTGCGGTGGTCGATGGGCAATCCGGACCGTGTCGGGAGCGTCACGCTCATCAACTGCGGCGTCCTCGAAGGGTACAAATGGCACGGCTTCGCGAAAGTCTGGCAGACGCCGATCCTCGGGGAGCTGTCTCAGCTCACCACGACGAAGTGGGGGATGAAGCGGGCGCTCAACGCGATGAACCCGATACCGCTGCCCGACGCGTTCTACGACCGGGTGTGGAAGTACGCCGACTGGGGGCACAAGCGGGCGGTGCTCAAGCTGTACCGGGCGTCGAAGCACGTCGGCGAGCAGGTGCCCCCGATGCCCGAGTCCGCAAAGACGCTGCCGGTGTGCGTGATCTGGGGCGAGGGCGACCCGTTCATCCAGGTCGAGTTCGCCGAGAAGCAGAAGCAGTTCTTCCCGAAGGCCGAGGTTCATGTCTTACAGGGCCTCGGGCACTGGCCGTTCCTCGACGACGTTGAAGCCGTGAAGGCACCTCTGGTCGAGTTCCTCAAGCGGCAGGTCGGGTAACATCGAGTTCACTCTCCGGAGGCCGTGTCATGATCCGCTTCCAAGCTTCATTCCTCGCCGTGCTGTCGTTCGTCCCCTTCGTGTGTGCCGCGGACAAGTCCGGGACGGAGAAGGAGATCGCCGGGGTCAAGCTGTGCTGGTGCCCGCCCGGGACGTTCCGGATGGGCAGCCCCGAGGCCGAGCCGGACCACCGGCCGGACGAGAAGCAGGTCGAGGTGACGCTGACCAAGGGGTTCTGGACGGCCAAGTACGAGACGACGCAGGGGCAGTGGAAGCGGGTGATGGGCAGGCTGCCGGGGAAGGCGACGGCGGAGCTGCCCGAGGACGACGACCTGCCGGTGGGGGACGTGACCTTCGCCCAGGCCGAGGCGTTCTGCGCCAAGCTCACCGAACTCGGCAAGAAGGACGGTACGCTGCCGGAGGGGTGGCAGTTCCGGCTGCCGACCGAGGCTCAGTGGGAGTACGCCTGTCGGGCGGGGACGACGACCCCGACGTCGTTCGGGGACCGGCTGAGCACCAGGCAGGCGAACTTCAAGAGCATGCCGTACAACGGGGCGGAGGAGGGGCCGTCGATCGGGAAGGCGGCGAAGGTCGGCCGCTACCCGGCGAACCCGTGGGGGCTGCACGACATGCACGGCAACACGTTCGAGTGGTGCCGCGACTGGTATCACCCCAAACTGCCGGGCGGCACCGACCCCGACCTGTACGACGCGAAGGCGACCGCCACGAAGAACCGGGACGGGTCGGTCTCCCGGGTCCGGCGGGGCGGGGCGTGGACGGACGAGGGGAAGTACCTGCGGTCGGCCCTGCGGCTTCGGTTCGAGCCGGAGCGGGGGTACGACCACATCGGGTTCCGGGTCGTCGCCGTTCGGCCCTGAGCCGGCTTCGCCATCACCCGCCGTCCGCTCCTAACGATGCGGGAAGTTCACCGGCGACGCCGCCCAGGAACCGCGTGACGCGGTCGGCCAGCCACCCCCGGAACGTGGGGGTGAACGGCGGGCTGTGCTTGCTGTCCGCCAACAACTCCGTCTCGACGCTCGGGACGACCGCCTTCACCCGCGACAGCAGCTTCTCGCCGGGGAACGACACGTCCTGCCCGGCCCCGATGACGAGCACCGGCATCGTCAGCCCGCGGAGCTCGGCGTCGGTCGCCACCGGCGGGATGCGGAGGACGAGGACGAAGTCCCGGAAGGCGTCGCCCATGTAGTCCGCCCAGTCGTCGTCCCAGGTGGTGAACAGCGGGGTGAAGAACCGCCTCTTCCGCCGCTCCGACGGGAACAGCTTGTACAGCGTCAAGGGAATGGCCATCTGGGTGATGCCCTTCCACACCGGGCCGGTCACCACCCCGGCGGGCACCAGCAGCGCCAGCTTCTTCACCCGGTCCGGCACGACCGACGCGGTCACCCGGGCGGCGAACCCGCCCCAGCTCACCCCGAGCAGGTCGCACTTATCAACCCCCAGCCCGTCGATCACCTCGACCGCCCACTTCCCGAGCGAGTCGTCCTTGTAGTTCATGCGGACCGGCGGGCCCTTCACCGACTGGCCGGGTAGGTCCAGCCCGATCAGCCGGTACCGAGGCGCGAGGAGGGCGAGCTCGGACAGCAGGTGGGCGGAGCTGGCGAGCGACCCGTGGTAGCAGACCAGCGGCGGATTCGCCGGGTCGCCCGCGAGCAGCACGTGGCTCGGACCCTGTGACGTGGGCACCTCCCGCCGCTCGACCGGGCCGGGTACCTTGGCCAGGAACCGGTCGTACCACCCGTCCAGCCGGGCCTTCGCCTCGTCACTCCTGAAGATCCGTGCTGCACCCACTGCGTCGGCCTCCGAAAATACGGCTTTGGAATGAAGACCGTGAATCCCGAGCCGCAGCAACACCGCCGCACTTCGGCGATCAGTTCCAGCGCGTGTTCCGGCTGACGGTAGCGAGGATCAGCACCACCAACCCGAAGCCCCCACCGATCGCGGCCGGCGGACCATCGGCGACGGTCAACGCAGCCGTCGTTTGCCCGCCGAGGTAAAGCCCCGCGCTCGCCCCGATCAGCCCGGCGATGGCGGCCACGAGCTTCCACAGCGAGCCGACCCGGCTGCCCGGCGTGGTTTGGGCGATCGTCCCGAGCAGGTACACGATCGCTGCGGCGTCGATTACCCACGCGGCGAGCAGCGCGGAGCGGACGCCGAGCGAAGGCTGGTCTGGAACCGGGCGGAGCAATGCCGCAACCCCGCAGACCGCCCACGAGATGACCGGGAGCGGCCACAGCTTCCCCCGGTTCAGCCGCCAGCCCCACGGGATCAGGTATCCGGCCAGACGGTTCCGCCAGGTGACCCGCCCGATACCACTCGTGCGGAGCAGGATCGCCCCGGCGACGCAGGCGACGGCCGACACGGCAGCGCAGGTGAGGAACGCGGGCCACAGGCCGAACTCCGCCGGCAGTCCGTACGCGACGGCCGCCACGGCGGTGAGAAGGACTGCGTTCCTGATGTACAGACGGATCATGCCTCAGACGCCAGCGGCACGAGCGCCCGGAGCCTGCGGTCGCGCAGGTACAGCCCGAGCCACGCGACGACGCCGATGATGACGGGCACGAAGAACTTGCCGTCGTCGGCGTGGACGTGGGTGGCCACCGCCCCGCCGAGGTAGGCGAGCATGACGAGGCCGCCGAGGTACCGGGTCTTCGGGACGAGGTAGAGTACGAAAATCGCCAGCTCGATCATCCCGATCGGCACGGCCGTGCTGGCGGGGTACGTCTTCGACCACTCCTCAATGAAGCCCTCGGGCTGGGCGATCTTGAAGAAGGCGCTGGGCAGGAACACGATGGTGAGGAGGCACGACAGCACCCACCCGGTCACGCGCTGCCACTTCGGGATCGGTTCGGCCATCTGTATCGCTCCGGTAAGTTGCCCAATCCGCCGCTTCTACCGGCCGCCCGGACCGGGTGCAAGGCGAACACCTCTGGCTACCTTCTCGGCACATACCGCATCGCCACCGCCCCCGAGCCGAACTCCATGCGGCTCTCGAGCTTCAGGTCGATGGGCTTCGATAGGCCCGCGAACAGCGTCGGCCCGTGGCCTGCAATCCTGGGCTGCACGACGAACTCGTACTCGTCGATCAGCCCCAGCTCCGCCAACGCCAGCGGGAGCTTCAAGCCGCCCACGCCGATGCCCTTGCCCGGTTCCCGCTTGAGCCGCTGTCCGGCCTCGCCCAGATCCCCGCGCACCAGTTCCGAGTTCCAATCGTCCCGGTCCAGGTTGCTCGACACCACGTACTTCTTCGCCGCGTCGATCGTCCGGGCGAACGGCTCCATCCAGGCGGGCATCCACTCCGGCCTCGCTCCCGTCTGCGCGACCGGCCGCCACGCTTCCTCCATCATCTCGTAGGTCACCCGCCCGAGGAGGAGGGCGTCGGCCTGCTCGATGTTCCTGGCGTGGTGACGATGCATCTCTACGTCCGGGACGATGGCCCGGTGATCGCAGCACCCGTCCAGGGTGACGTTGATGGAGTACCGGAGGGGTCGCATTCCGTGCTCCCGAAGCGGGCTATTTGAGTTCCTGCGCGAGCCCGATGAGAATTCCTTCGGGGCCGCGGATGTAGCAGAGCCGATAGGCGTCCTGGTACCGGACCACCTTGCCGACGACCTCCGCGCCGCGTTTCGCGAGCCGGGCGAGCGTATCGTCGATGTCCACCACGGTGAACATGACGCGGAGGTAGCCGAGGGCATTCACCGGGGCGTTGCGGTGATCGGTGACAACCGGCGGCGCGAGGAAACGGGACAGCTCGAGCCGGCTGTGACCGTCCGGCGTCCGCATCATGGCGATCTCGACGCGCATGCCGCGCAACCCGGTGACGCCATCCGCCCAGTCTCCTTCGATCGGGGCACGCCCCTCGAGAGTGAGGCCCAGTTCGGTGAAGAACTCGATGGCGGCATCGATGTCTTCGACCACGATGCCGACGTTGTCCATCCGCTTCACCGACATGATCTCTCCATGTCATCAGACGGTCGATTGAATCGTGCCGCTGCGAGGCGGTGATCGACCTCCGCCGAGCGTCGCCGCCCAACGGGCCGGGTTCCCGTTCGATCACGCCCCGCGCCGGTAGGTGTTGATCAGGACGCCGGACTTCAGTGCGCGGGACTCGGCCAGGGTGAACCGGGAGAGCGGGAACCCGTCTGAGAACAGCTTCTTGCCCGTGCCCAGCACGATCGGGTAGACGGCGAGCCGGTACTCGTCGATCAGGTCGGCCAGCGACCTGATCAGCTCGGTGCTCCCCCACACGCGGATCTCGCCGTGCCGCTCCGCCTTCAGCTTCTTCACCGCTGCGTGAACGTCTGGGCCGAGGAGGTGGGAGTTCTTCCAGACGAGTTCGGTCAGGTTGCGGGAGGCGACGTACTTGGGGACGCGGTTGTACCGCCGGGTCAGCTCCCCTTGCAGGCCCGGGGCGTTCTCGTCCCACACGCCCCACGCCCGGGCCCAGATGTCGTAGGTCTTGCGACCGAGCAGCAGCGCCTCGGTCTTGCTCTCCCACTCCATGACGAGCTTCCCGCCCTCGTCGTCCTCGTCGAACAGTGCGTCGTAGCCCATCATCCAGCCGCCGTGCTCGAAGCCGCCTTCGCGGTCCTCGTCGGGGCCGCCGCCACCCTGGACGACGCCGTCGAGGGTGACGAACGCCTGCACCACGATCGCGCCCATGGTCGGTCCCCCTGTGCGGAACTGGAAGGATGCTACCGTCGCCGGGGCGGCCGGGGAACGTCGGCCGCCACTCACCCGCCGCGGCGGAACGGGAGCAGCGCCCGCAGGAGGTCCGTGCCTGGCATCACCCCGGCCTCGGAGTCCGCGCTCGCCTTGACCAGCACCATGACCCGCATCGGTTCGCCCTCGTCGTGTGTTTCGGTCGAAACCCGGTCGTTCCCCGGTCTTCTACCTTCCCGTCGAACGGCCCGGCGGGGAATCGACAGCATCCGGGAAGAATGTCCGGAAGGCCCGTGCGGGGGCTTGATTAGGACGTGTCCGACCGCTGCCCCTGAAAACGGGGGAAGCTACCCACCCTGGCGAGCGGGGGGAAGGTCAGTAGCGGGTAAGTTGACTGACTTCGGGCGATGCCCTCGGCCCGGGCTGCTCCAGGGTTCCGTCGCAAGCGAGGGTGGCACCATACCCCTGCAGAACTACCTCGGTCGAGTATTTCTCCTGCCCGTCCTTATCGGTCCACATGCGAGTCTGGAGCGTCCCTTCGAGGTACACCTTAGCGCCCTTCTTCAGGTAGTTTTTGGCGATGCTCACCAGCCCCTCGTTGAAGATCACGAAACGGTGCCACTCGGTCTTCTCCTTCCGCTCGGCACGAACAAGAGCTTGATAAAGAAGCGGGACGGGGAAGCAGGAGCGAAGAAACCCGGTCGTCAGCCGAAAGCGGCGGCCCCAGCTACGAGGCCGAGCGGGTGCCGTTCGCGCGGTCCCTGGTGGCCACCACCGACCGGGCGTTCGGGGCGATCGTCGGCCGTGGCGTCCTGGCCCGGCTGGTGCGGACGGCGTTCATGCCCTGCGTGCTGCCGCTGCTGCGTCTGGCCGAACTCACGAGAAGGAACACGGGTTGCTGGCTGCCCACACTCCCCGTCATCTGAGCTGGAGCGGGGGCCGATCGACAGTCGGGAACCGGAACTCCTGGTTCATTGCCTGTTCGGCGTAAAGTTGGATGAGCGGGTCGGGGAAGTGCATCCTGGATTCGAACTTGTCTGGCTTGTACTTGACCATCCGCTGCTCAATGAACATGACGAGGTCCAGAAGTCGCCATTCGAACCACTGCGGTTCAACCCGTCGCTCACGAAGGTCGCGGAGGACGACCACTTTCGAGAGCTTGTACCCCTTGTGTTTGATCTGGTTGGTCTCTTGGAAGTCTCGCGCAACTCTTTGTGCCACGTCTTTCGGCCAAAAGCCCAACCGCCAAACCAGATACTCCAGGTGCTTTTTGAAGTACTCCTTCAGTTCCCCAGCCCGGTTACCGTCGTCCTTTCCGGTCTTGACCTGAACGAACGTGGCCAGCGTGTACCCCTCTTCGGGTTGTAGGTCATGCACCCACAGGTCGTGCCAGTCGTTATCTTGGCCTCCCACCTTCTCCCACACGTGCGGGAAGCGAACGGCCACGAGGTCACAGTCGCTGGACTTCAGTCTGTCATCCCCGTGAAGGACGAAGTCGGTCATCGGGATGAACCCGTTGAGCCGGAAGTACCAGTAGGCCAGACTTTCGCCGTAGTTTTTCATGTGCAGCCCCCAGCTTACTCGGGCCTGGGTCTTCCAGTCGTTGATACCGGCATACGCTATTCGGCCGGTTGCCGAGTCGCAAGGAAAGGCAGCAGTCCTCAATGCGGCGGCCGACTCATCCGGAAAGTTACGCCGAGTTGGTGCTTGGAGTGACCTGTCAGGGTAGTACCAACGACTTTCAGGAGGGTGTGACGCGGTAGGGAGGGTCAGCAGAATGATCAACGGATGGTACCCTGGGTCAGTTCGTAGACCCCGACCGAAATTCACTCGACCCGGGTCATCACTCTGTGCCAGGCTGGGGTATCGGCCCACGACCGTGTGTTCGAGTCGTCCGCGTACACGGGGGTCTACAACCGATCGCCCGGACACCATGTCCGACCAGTCAACCGAGACCGGATTTCCCGTTTTGGGGACACGAACGGCACGAAGCCACATCCCCAACCGGGTAACGAGTGACGGCCGACGGGGTGACGTGGCGGTACGCGAGGTTCG
>DATLIF010000284.1:0-8533 GCA_035539575.1 Fimbriiglobus sp.
TCCGTCCTGATCGATTCATGAATGTGGAGTTCGAAGCGGCCATCCGGGCGGACTCGGACGTAGTCAATTCCCTCGGCCGCGCCGTTCACCTTCGGCCCGGTCGCGGTGCCCTCGAAAGCGACATCGAATCGCGCGCCTTCAGCGGGTATCGCCGCTTCCCCCGCCATCAACCCCGCAAAGCTGACGCCGAACTCCGTTACGCCGGTGACGTTCAAGGTCACCGTGTACAGCAACTCTCCCACTTCGATCGTCCTCATGACTGCTCCTTCTGAATCGCGGAACAGAGGCACAAAGAATCATGCTCCGCCCGGGTCGGGGGCGACCTGTCCGCCTTGTGCCACCGCGGGCTCGGCCCTCGCGGACGGCTCGTCCAGCCAGGCTTTCACGGTCGCGAACCGTCCCAACAGGATGATCGCGGCGAAGCAACCCAGGACGAGGGCCGTCACCGGCGAGCCTCCGACGACCAACAGGTGCGCCAACACCGCCCCGGTCATCGTGCAGACCAGTAGCGCCGCACCCACGGGCGCCAGTCGGGGGATCAACAGGAGGACGGCCGACCCGATCTCGACGACGCCGTTGACGTAGCGGAACCACTGGCCGACGCCGACCTTCTCGAAGGTTTCCACCATCATGGGATAGCCGCTCAGCGTGGCGAAGCCGGCCACAAGGAACGCGGCGGCGGTGAGAACCTGCAGCGCCCAAAGCCCGACGTTTCTGGCCACGGACGGCCGGTCGCTCTTGACCTGACTGTTCATCACTGTCTCTCCTTTCGTTCATCACGTTGCACTGGGCCTGTCTTTTCCGGCAGCCCTACCCATTCGGGGGCCGGGTCGTGCGCATCCCGACAGGTGGGGCGTGCTCCGCCACGCCCCGCCTGTGGATGTCTTGCTTTGCGCCGGTTGCGGGCGCCGGCTCCGGGCTCACTCCCGCCGGGCCGACGCCGCGCTTGACAACTGCTTGGCCCGACTCAGCAGAGACGTCGGATCGTTGAACGGCTTGTCACCGATCTCCCGCCAGCGGACCCGGCCCTGCGCGTCGATGAGGAAGGTGCCGTGCAACGGCTGGTCGTCGAAATCGGTACAGCGGTAGGCCTTGAAGACGTCCAGCTTCGCGTCCGACACGAGCGGGAAGGGGAAGCCGCCCTTGTCCTCGTAAGGGGCCAGCGAGTTCTTGAGATCGTCCGGCGCGTCGGTGCTGATGGCGACGAGGTCGATGCCGGCGTCGGCGAACTCCTTGGCCTTCTGCGCGAAACTGTTGAGTTGCTTCGCGCACTGGATGCAACCGGAGCCCTCGTAGAAGATCACCACAACCGGCCGGCCCTTGAACTGACCGAGTGAGACGGTCTTGCCGGACGCGTCGGCCAGTTTCCAGGCCGGTGCCGCCGAGGGCCCGCCGGCCTTGGCGTCAGCGCCGCGATCGGCGAGCGACACATTGGCGTCGCTCCCGCCACCGGCGGCCGGAGCCTTGGCGATCGTCGCGGGGGCCGACTTCTTCGGCGGCTGGGCATAGCTGTCGTACTCGTAGCCGAGCTGCGCGGTCCGGTCGCCCGCGCTCACCGCCGCGTCCACGCGCTTGCGGTTCCGGTCCGCGAAGGTGAACTTGCGGTTGAGGTACTTGGGATCGGTCGGGTTGCTGTTGCCCAGCCGGTTCCAGCTCTCCCAGATCCGGTCCAGGTTGCAGTGGTGCAGGTAGAAGATCGGGTCGCCGCCGACCGTGGAGAACTCGGCCATGTCGCCGCCGATGGCGACGTGCGTGAAGAAGTGGGGGTTCTGGTCGAACCGGGGGCAGAACCCGAGGCTGCCGTTCGGCGAGTCGATGTACGACTTCTCGTTGAGGCAGTCGAGAGTCAGCCAGTGCATGTAGAGCTTGTCGATCCGCTCCCCCCCGTTGACCCAGGGCCAGCGCGTGCCGTTAAAGAGCGGGCTGCCCGGGTCGCGGAGGGCGAGCGGGAGCGAGAGGTCGGCCTCGTTCCCGGTGACCGGGTTCCAGTACGGCAGCGAAAAGTCGTCGTCCTGCAGCACCTCGCGAATCGTCTGCTCGAACTGGTAGAGCATCAGGCGGTGCCAGGGCAGGAAGTACCACTGTTGAAACTGCTCGGGGTCATCCGGGTTGTAGGCGTGCGCCTGGCAGCCGTTCCACGTGGCCTCGGCCAGGGATTGGACATTCGCAGGCAGTGACGCGACGACTTGCGTCTTGAGCTTCCGGGATTCCTCCCACATGACCGTCGGGTATCCCTTGATCCAGTGCGTATTCCACCACCACTTCCAGGAACGGCTATCGTGTTCGGGCAGCTCGCGCATCAACTTGACGGCCCGCGCGTACTTCTCGAGCATCTTCTGCCCTTCCGGGCTTTTGATGTCGTAGCGGGTGTACGGCTTCCGCTCGCTCCGGTCCGACACCTTGGTACCGCTCTTCCCGGCCTCGCTGTTGGCGCCCGGCAGCTCGAGGATGTCGTGCGCCGCGGTGTGGACTTCGAGCTTCGGGTCTTGCATCGCCATCGCCCCGGCCGACGTGATCATGCCGCTGACCAGGTGGAAGCGGTTGCCGATCACCGCGCCCGCGACGCCGTGCCGGGGCATCGGCATGGAGGGCAGCGTGGTCCAGGAATTGGTCGCCGGCTCGTACGCCTCGATGCCGCGGAACGCTCCGACGAGTTGCTTGGTCGTCACCTCGCCGCCGGCCACGTAGATTTTGCGGCCGTCGGTGCCCCAGCCGCCGCCGCTGCGGGGCGTCGGCATCCGCTCCCTGGGAACACTCCACATGTCGTTCGCCGGGTCATACTCCTCGACCGCGTCGGTGTTGGTCGCCACCATGATGAAGCCGTGACCGGTGCGGCCGCCGATGACGTAGATCTTGCCGCCCACGGCGGCGCCGAAAGCGTGGTTGCGCGGCACCGCCATCGGCCTGCGGGTCTCCCACTTGTCCGCGGCGGGGTCGTAGGCGTAGTTGGTACTCAGAACGTTGCAAGGCCCCATGAACGTGAAGAAGGGGGCCTTGGACCCTTCCACGGTCGTGGCACCGCCGATCACGTGGATCTTGCCGCGCACTTCCACGGCCACCGCGGCACCGGCCTTGGCGGGCAAGGGCGCCAGTGCCTTCCAGGAGTCGGCCTCAGGGTCGTACTCCCAGACGTCGTCGATGGGTTGCCAGGCGGCGCCGATCGGGAGCGGGCTTTTCTCCGGGGCGACGAAGCCGCCGCACACGTAGATCTTGCCGTTCGCGGCGGCCAGGGCCGCGTGGTGCGCCGGCAGCGGCATCGGCTTCTTCTTCGCCCACTTGTCGGTGGCCGGGTCGTACTCGTAGTTGGCGCCCCGGGCCTTGCCGTCGCCCCAGCCGCCGATCACGTACAGCTTGCCGTTGACGGCCACGCCGTAGAGTTCCTCGTCCGGTTCGGGGAACGGCGCCCCCTTCTTCCAGGGGGACGGCGGCATCTGCGCCATCCCCGCCGTGGCGAAGACCAGGCCGGCGGCGACCGCCGCGACGACCGCGGCTCCCCGTCGTAGCACTCGTGTCATGGAAGTCTCCTTTCGGGATCGTTGACGATCGCACACGATCTGAGGCGAACACCCCGGTGGCACGCCTCCTGACTGAATAAGAGCGGCGGCCGGTCACCCGCCGTGATACAGTGGCGGCGGTACCCTCGTTCCCAGGCCATCGCTTCCGATGGGTGACGAACCCACGACCGCCGCCGTGCAGCGGCTCCTGAACGCGCTCGCGGGGGACACGCCCCCCGAGCCCATCGTCCGGGAACTCCTGGACCGGGCGGTTTGTCGGCTCCAAGTCCTCTGTGCGGCCCAGTTGCACCGGGGTTACCCGCGGCTGACGCAGCCGCCGCTGAACCTGCAGACCGACGAGTTGCTCGGGGGTGTGGTGGCCGGGCTGATCGCGGCCATGCGAAAAGTCCGCCCCCGGACGGTCCGGGAGTTCTTCGGCCTGGCCGCCCAGCACATGCGGTGGCAGCTCAATGACCTGGCCCGCCTCTTAGATGAACGGTCCGCCGTCCTCGCGCTGGACGACGGCGGGGTCCCGTCCCCGCCGAGCGGCGGCTCGACGCTCACCCCGAACGCCCGCCGGATGCTGGAGGTGATCGACGGCCTTCCGGAGGACGAGCGGGAGGCGTTCAACCTGATCCGCGTGCAGGGGCTGACGCAGCCCGAGGCGGCCGAGGTGCTCGGGGTGTCGGTCAAGACGGTGCAGCGGCGGCTCAACCGCGCCCGGCTGCTCTTGGCGGAGCAACTGGACGACCTCCGGCCGGATCCGCCGACCCCGGAGCCCCCGCCGGGAGACACCCCCTTGTCGTGAGGAGAGCGACTCATGTCCGGCGACCCCCGGGTGCTCGATCTGCTCGAGGAGGTGCTCGACTCCGGGCGGACGCCGGAGGAGGTGTGCCGGGACTGCCCCGAACTACTCGCCGAGGTCCGGGAGCGGTGGCGTCGGTTCGGCCCGATCGACGACGAGATCGGCGCGATGTTCCCCGAACCCGGTGCGCCCCCGGTACCCGCCGGATTCCCGCAGGTTCCGGGTTACGAGGTGGTGGAGGTGCTCGGCCGCGGCGGGGTTGGCGTGGTGTACCTGGCCCGGCACCTGCGGCTCAACCGGCCGGTCGCGCTGAAGATGCTCCTGACCGGGCCGTTCGCCCACCCGGTGGAGCGGGAGCGGTTCCTCCGGGAGGCCGAGGCGGTTGCCGCCCTCAGCCACCCGAACATCGTCCCGGTGTACGACAGCGGCGAGTACGACGGCCGGCCGTTCTTCACGATGGAACTGATGGAGGGCGGGACGCTCTCCCGCAAACTGAACGGCACCCCACTGCCGGCCCGGGATGCCGCCGCCCTAGTTGCTGCCCTGGCCGGGGCCGTTCAGGCCGCCCACGCGGCCGGGATCGTCCACCGGGACCTGAAGCCGTCGAACGTGCTGCTCACGGCCGACGGCACCCCCAAGGTGGCCGACTTCGGGCTGGCCCGGCGGGTGGACGGCGGGCCCGGCCTCACCCGAACCGGTGCGGCAGTGGGCACGCCCAGCTACATGGCCCCGGAGCAGGCCCGCGGGGACGCGAAGGCGGTGGGGCCGGCCGCGGACGTGTACGCCTTGGGGGCAGTTCTTTACGAGTGTCTGACCGGCCGCCCGCCGTTCAGGGCCGAGTCGGCCCTGGAAACACTCCAGCAGGTGCTCGCCCAGGAGCCGGTACCGCCGTCGCGGCTGAACGCCCGGGTGCCGCGTGACCTGGAGACCATCTGCCTGAAGTGCCTGGAGAAGGGGCCGGCGAAGCGGTACGCCTCGGCCGAATCGCTGGCCGACGACCTGCGGCGGTTCGAGCGGGGCGAGCCGATCGTGGCCCGCCCGCCGGGGACCGCGGAGCGCGCCGCGCGCTGGGTGCGGCGCCGCCCGGCTCTGGCCGGGGCGCTGGCCGCCGGTGTTCTGCTGGCATCGGCCCTCCTCGTCACCGTGGTTTGGTGGCACGGCCAGCGGGCTGCGCTCGAGGCTGCGGCCGTGGCATACGCCGAGGCGGATCTGAGCGAGTCGGAGCGACTGCGGGACCGGGGAGAGTTCCAGGCTGCGGCGGCCGTGCTGCAACGGGCCAGGGACCGGCTGGGCGAATACGTTCCGCCGAAGTTGCGCGACCGCCTTCAGGCGGCGTTTGACAACCTGGAACTTGTTAAGCGGCTGGATGCCATCCGCCTGAACCGGGCGGCCGTCGGGATGGAGGCCATGAACCGGGCCGTACCCGCCCGAATCTACGACGACTTCCGGGAGGCGGGGCGGGCCAACCGGGCCAAGGCGGATCGGGAGTATGAGGAGGAGTTCCGGGCCGCCGGGCTGGCAACGGTCGGCGAAGACCCGGAGGACGCGGCCGCCCGTGTGAGAGCCTCGCTGGTCGGCCCGGCGCTGGTGGCGGCGCTGGACGACTGGGCCTTCTGCACGGCCGACCCGGGACGGCGGGCGTGGCTGGCGGACGTCGCCCGCAAGGCGGACCCGCACCCCTGGCGGGACCGGGTCCGCGACCCGGGGGCGTGGGCCGACCCGGTCCGGCTGAACGAGCTGGCCGCCTCCGCCCCGGGGGGGCGGGAGTCGGTGCAACTGCTGGTGAATCTCGGGGAGCGGCTGCAGGCTGAGGAGACCCCCTGGGTGACGCTCGAGTTCCTGCGGAAGGTCCAGCAGGTCCACCCCACCGACTTTTACGCCAACTTCTTGTTGGGCAACATCCTGTTCTCCACCGCCGACTTCCGGGCCGCCGCCGACTACTTCCGGGCGGCGGTAGTACTCCGGCCGGACGCGGCCATCGCCTGGTACGACCTCGGGGCCGCGCTGATCGAGACCGGTCGGCTGGACGAGGCGGCCGCCGCCCTCGAGCAGTGCCTCCGCCTCGACCCGACGGCCGGCTGGGCCCACGCCCAGCTCGGGGTCGTGCGGCTCAAGCAGGGCAAGATGGACGCGGCGATCGACCACCTGCGGCAGGCCCGGCGGCTGTGCCGGCCGCTGGTATGGATCCTGGGCCACCTCGCCTACGCCCTCCAAACCAAACAGCTCTGGGCGGAGGCACTCGACTGCGCGCGGGAGGGTCTGGCCGCCGAACCCGACAACGCCTGGGCGCACCTCAACCTGGGCCGGGCGCTCTACGCCGCGGGGCAGGTCGCCGAGTCGATCGAGCCCTTCCGGGCGGCCGTGGCCCGGACGCCGGACTGGGTGGACGCCAGGAAGGAACTCGGGACGGCCCTCCTGGACCTCGGCCGGCCGGAAGAGGCCGTCGAGCACCTCCGGGCGGCCGTCGCGAAGGCCCCGGCCGACCAGCCCGCGCAGAATAAGCTCCGCGACACCCTGCTCCGCATGGGGCGGCCGGAGGAGGCGCGAGCAGCCTGGGAGAAGGCGCTGGAGGCCGGCCCGGCCGACCACGACGCCTGGTTCGGGTACGCCGAACTGTGCCTGTACCTCGGCAAGGAGGACGAGTACCGGCAGGCCCGGCGCGACCTGCTGGCCCGGTTCCGCCACGTCACCAGGCCGCAGACCGCCGAGCGGGTCTCCCGGTCCTGCCTGCTCCTGCCCGGCACCGAGGACGAACTCCGGCAGGCCGCCGCCCTCGCCGACCGGGCCGTGGCCGCCAAGGGGGCGAAGGACGACTGGGTCCGCCCGTACTTCCACTTCTCCCGGGGCCTGGTTCACTACCGCCGGGGTCAGTTCGACGACGCGCTCGCCACAATGACCGGCGACGCCGCCGGAGTGACCAAGTACCTGGGGCCGAGCGCCAGACTGGTCTCCGCCATGGCCCTCTACCAAATTGGGAAGAAGGACGAGGCCCGCGAGGTCCTGGCGGCGGCCGTCGCGGCCTACGACTGGAATCCCGCGAAGGCGAACAACCGCGACGCCTGGGTCGTCCACATCCTTCGCCGCGAGGCCGAGGCACTCATCGGGGCAGTCCGGCCGGAGCCCGGACCAAAGCCATGACTCGTACCGGCAGGCTGCCGAGCACCCAGGACACCCGAACCACGCTCGATGGGAACCGGCCGCCGCCGCCCGCTCGCTCAACCGGGGCATCCCATGGATCCGCAGATCGTGAGTCTGGTGTCGGCATGCACGGCACTGGTCGCGTCGATCGCCGGCCCGCTGGCCGCGCTGCGGGTGGCACGCCGGCAGTTCGGGGCGACGGTCCTGTCCGCCAGCCGGCAGAAGTGGATCGACCAACTCCGCGACCTGCTCGCGGACCTGATGTCCCAACTCGCCGGCCTGTCCGTCATCAAGAGCGGGTGGACCGGGGAGTGGAACGGGGGCCTGGGTTTGCTCCACACGGACCCGTCTCTGGTCGCCAAGGTCGAGCGCCTGGTCCTGGTCCGGTGGAAGATCCGGCTCCTGCTCAACCTGAACGAGGCGGACCACCAGAAGCTCGACCAGTTGATCGATGCCGCAGTCCACCGCCTCCGGAATCATGAGCCCGGCGGGGCCGACACCGATGCCGACATCGAGAACATCTCGCGGCAGGCGAAGGGAATCCTCAAGAGGGAGTGGGAGCGGGTGAAGCGAGGGACATGACACTGCCTCTTCGAGCGATCGGCAGTCCCCGCAGTCGATTGCGGCCTGAATTCCCTGTCGGCCGTATCGCGCGGTTCCCAGCACAGGTCGTTCGGGCATTCCTGCAATCTCGCGTACCGGTTTCAAGTGGCACGCACCGGCATGGACACCACCCGATCAACGCCCGCTACTCGGGCTAGGTGACGCCTAAATGTTAGGCGGCAGACGAGAGAGACCCTCGAATGGTCAATGTACGTGAGGGGGCGCTTACGTTACTCAGGTCGCTCATCGGGGTGGCTTGCGAACGATCCCTCGCGACCAACTCCCTCAAGCTCCGCTTTGACTGCCTTCAGAGTGACAAGGGGAGGGCCTACGTCTGGATCGACCCGCCGTGGCGGCTGACGCTGGCCGGCCGGCTCGTCACCGGCAGCGCCGACTGGCCCGTATGGGATGGCGTGGAGAACCCCGAAGTCAACCGACCGCTTTGGGAGGCGTGGTGTGCGCGGTTCAACCCGCTGAACCGGACCACCCTCGT
>DATLIF010000285.1:0-7848 GCA_035539575.1 Fimbriiglobus sp.
CCACCCACGCCGCCGGCGACGGGAACAAGCCCGACCTCGCTGCCGATGGTGCCGCCGCCGGCCACGGTCCCGCCGCCCGCCGCAGTCAGCCCGCCGACGCCGCCGGTGGCGACCGACAAGCCGCCACCGGAGACCGAAGCCGACGGCGAGAAGAAGTGATCCGACACCCCGGCGAGCGGGGGGGTGTGAGCCCCCGAGTTCGAACACACTCGGGGGGCTCACGCCCCCCGCTCGCCTTCTCGGACGGACCCGATGTCCCGACCGATCATTCTGTTCACCGGCCCGTGGGCGGACCTGCCACTCGAAACCCTGGCGGCGCGAGCCGGCGACTGGGGCTACCAGGGCGTCGAGCTGTGCTGCTGGGGAGATCACCTCGAAGTCCAGCGCGGCGTTAGCGAGGACGCATATGCCCCCGCCCGGTTAGAACTATTGGCCCGCCACGACCTCCAGGTGCCGGTGGTCGCGGCGCACAAGGTCGGTCAGGCCATCTCCGACCGCATCGACGAACGGCATCAGGCGCTGGTCCCCGACTATGTCTGGGGCGACGGTGACCCGGCCGGCGTCCGCCAGCGGGCGGCCGAGGAACTGACGGCCACGTTTCGCCTCGCGGAAAAGCTCGGGGCGGGAGTGGTGAGTGGGTTCACCGGGTCGCCGCTGTGGGGCTACGTCGCCGGCTACCCGGCCCCGAGGCCGGGGGTTGTAGCCGAGGCGCTGAAGCGGTTCTCTGCCGACTGGAAGCCGATCCTGGACACTGCGGCGGAGTGCGGCGTGCGGTTCGCCTGCGAGGTCCACCCCGGGCAGTTGGCATTCGACCTGTACTCGGCCGAGGCCGTGCTGAACGCCCTGAACGGCCGGGAAGAGTTCGGGTTCACGTTCGACCCCAGCCACCTGCTCTGGCAAGGGGTGGACCCGGTGGCGTTCTTGAAGCGGTTTGCCGATCGAGTGTACCATGTGCATATCAAGGACGCGGTACTGACGCTGGACGGCCGGGCGGGCGTGCTGGCCGGCTACTGGCCCAGCGGCGACCCGCGGCGGGGCTGGCAGTTCCGCTCCCCCGGCCGCGGCGGCGTGGACTGGGAGGCGGTTATCCGGGCACTGAACGAGATCGGCTACGAGGGTCCGCTGTCGGTGGACTGGCACGACCCCGGTATGGACCGCGAGTTCGGGGCGAAGGAGGCGTGCGACTTCGTGAAGCGGCTCGACTTCGACCCGCCGCCGAGAGGTCCACACGCGTTCAGGGGGTGATGTTTTCAGCCGCGGAGCGGCGGCAGATGCGTAGCCCAGGGCACAAGCCCTGGGTCAGCCCGAGACACCGAATCTCGGGAGCCTCGGAGGGGCGACAGATTATCGACGCTAGGATCCGCTCTGCCGCCCCTCCGGGGCTGAGGATAATTGGCTGACCGAATCCAGGGGCTTTCGCCCCTGGCTACGTATCTGACGCCGCTCCGCGGCTATGATCCGGCGAGACCAGGATCGTCATGAAGTTCACTGACAAAGCCACGGTCGATCGCCTCAAGAAAACCTGGTCCGACAAGCTCGTCCGGGTGAAGCCTGGCGCCCGGCCGGAGTTGGAACGGTTCGCAGGCCGGGTCGGCCGGGTGGTGACGGTCAATTACAGCGGCCTCGCGGTGGTCGATTTCGCCGACGGGGCGTGGTACGACGTGCCCGACTTCGAGACGGTGCTGGAAGAGGTCACGGACGAGGCCGAGCGCAAGAAGTACAACCCGAACGCCAACAGCGCCCAGAAGATCCCGAGTAAGCAGAGTTAAGCGCGGCGTTAACCAGCGGGTCGGCGTCCGCAGAGCCGGGCCAGACCCACCCTACGAGCGACCATGATCCTCCTGATCGACAACTACGACTCGTTCACCTACAACCTGGTCCAGCGGCTCGGGGAGATCGACCCGTCGCTGCCGATGCAGGTCCACCGCAACGACCAGATCACGCTCGACAAGATTGACGAGCTAAAACCCACCCACATTATCATCTCGCCGGGGCCGTGTACTCCACGGGAGGCGGGCATCTCCAACGACGTGCTGAAACGCTACGCCGGCAAGTTGCCGATCCTGGGCGTCTGCCTCGGCCACCAGTGCATCGGCCACAGTTTCGGCGGGGAGGTCGTCCGCAACGAGCGGATCATGCACGGCAAGGTGTCGCCGATCCACCACGACGACACCGGCGTCTTCGCCGGACTGTCCAACCCGTTCGACGCCACTCGGTATCACTCGCTGGTCATCCGGCGCGAGACGTGGAACAACCCCGACTTCGTCGTGACCGCCTGGACGAAGGAGGGGGAGATCATGGGCGTCCGGCACAAGACGTGGCCACTCCACGGGGTGCAGTTCCACCCGGAGAGTTTCCTGACTGTCGAGGGGCCGAAGCTACTGCGGAACTTCCTGGCGATGGCACGGTCATAGGCGAACGGCCGGCGTGAGCCGGCTGGTGGATCGCGTCCCACCAGCCGGCTCACGCCGGCCGTTCGCCTCAGCTCGATGTGAGTGCCTTCTCGAAGATCACCAGGTTGTCGCCGCGGTCGGCATCCCAGCGCATGCCGACGATGTCGTAGCCGAGGACGATCGCCAGGTGGAGCATCGGCCGGTGCTGGTTGTGGCACTCCAGCCGGATCCACTCGTAGCCTTGCTGCGTGGCCCAACTCTGGGCTGCTTCCATCAACTGCGACCCGATGCCCGACCGCCGGAAGTCCGGCATCACCCCGTAAAACCATGCGAAGAACACGTCCGGTTTCAGCTCGAACCCGAGGAAGAACCCGGCCGGCTTGTCCCCCACCCGGGCGACCAACTGGAGCACGTGATACCGCCCCTGATAGCGCCGGCGGAATTTCTCCTCGGACACCGTTGGGCGGAAGATCTGGTTGTACATTTCGACGATCAGCGGGAGTTCATCCATCCCGACCACGTCGATGGTGGCGTCGGCCATGTGCGCCCCCTACCGGTCCGGGCGGTGAAGCCCGGCCACGATCTCTTCCCAGGACGGCACGTTCCAGTTGGAGATGATATCCCGGGTCATCTCGGGCGTGACCTCCTCCTCGACGCCGGGGCCGATGACCGCCTCGGTCTCCTCCTCGTCCGAATCGAGTTGGGTCTCGGACTCCTCGCCCTCGCCTTCGTCGAACCCGGCCGCCTCCTCACCAGCCGACTGGCCGGCCGCGCCCTTCTTCTTCCTGCGGCGGCGACGACGGCGACGCTTCTTCTGGCCCGGTTCGCCCTCGCCCTCCGCAGCCCCGCCGTCGGCCAACTCGCCTTCGCCCTCCGCTGACTCGACCAACTCATCCTCTCCCGCTTCGTCGAACGCCTGGGCGGGCTCGCCGATCTCGTCCGTCTCGGACTCGATCAACTCGATCACCTCCGGCTCGTCGTCGGGTTCGGCTTCCTCGCGGACGGGGGCGGGCTTCGACGGTTCGGGGTCGTCCACCCCGAGTTCGCGGTACAGTTCGCCCCAGCTATCGTCCTGGTTGCGCGGGTCGGTCATGGTCGCCGTTCGTGTGGGCGGGAAGGAATCCGTGTGGGCGGGTATCCCTTACCTTATCGCCCCGGCCCCGGATCGGAAACGGCGGCCGGCACCGCCCACCGCCTCACCCGCGCCGCGGCCGACCCGGTCGCCAGCCCGACCTCCGCCACCGCATCTCCTGGCTCCGCCCCGAACCCGGACACCAGGTCTTCGGTGACGTCGCCGTCCCCGGACAGATCCTCCCGGTGGACGAAGAACGTCTCCGGGGCGGCCGTCACGAGAAGGCCGAGCAGGTCCTCCCACAGCGTCGCCGGGGCGGCCACGCCGGGCAGTATGCGGGCCACGAACTCGGACGCGGCCTGTTCCATGCACTCGCGCGGCGGCAGGACGTAAAAGGTGGACATGCCTCGCCTCCCCGGGGATGGGACCGCGAGAAGGATCGGCGACTCCCGCATCGGGAACGCAAAAGGCAAAACACAAAACGCAAAAAAGAAGTCCCACAGGGACCGGTCGTGCCGGGTATGCCGGTCTTCCTTTTTGCCTTTTGGATTAATCCAGAGACTTGACCAGTACGGCGCTGCGGCGTCCGTTCTTCTCATACGCTTCGCGGCGTGGCGGCGGAAGGTCGTCAGGCGAGCCGAGTTTGAACCCGCCGCGCTGTACGAAATAGTTGATTGCCTGCGTCGAGAGACAGTACAGCACCCCGACCCCGCGGGCTCGGGCCGCACCCTCGGCGTACTGGATCAGCTTCTTGCCGATCCCCTGGTTCTCGTAGCGCGGATCGACGTACACACTCGCCAACTCGGCCTTGTTCACCTCGGGGTACATGTGCAGGGCGGCGCACCCGACCGGGTTGCGGTCCACCTCGAAGACGAAGTAGTCGCCGATCTGCCGTTCCAGGTCCGCCCGCGTCCGCTTGACCAGTTCGTCCGCCTTGATTCCCCGCTGGATCAGCCCGAACACCGCCCGCACGTCCTTCTTCTGGGCGACGCGGATGGCCTGGTACTCGTTGGTGTAGACCAGCGTGCCAATCCCCTCGTTCGAAAAGACCTCGCCCAGGAGCCCCTCCTGTTCGCGGCCGTCGATCAAGTGGACCCGCTCGACGCCCCCCTGCCCCGCCCGGACCGCGTGGGTCAGCTTGGTCACGACCCCGCGTGACAGGTCGGGCCGGTTCTTGCGCAGGAACGTGTCGGCCTCCTCCACGGTCATCTGCCGGATCACCCCGCGCGGGCCGCGGACCCCGCCCTCGGTCGATAAGTACACCAACTTCACCGCGCTGAGGGTCTTCGCGACCTCGACCGCCACCGCGTCCGAGTTGAGCCGGTAACTGCGGCCAGCCCCGTCCATCCCGATCGGCGGCACGACCGGGACGATGTCCCGCTCCAGCAGCGTCTGGAGCAGCCCGGCATCCACCCGCTCGACCCGGCCGGTGAACTGGTGGTCCACCCCGCCGAGGATGCCGGCCGGGTGCGCGACCAAGGCGTTCGGGCAGGCCCCGCGCAGGTCGTTGGCCGATAGCCCCTCCAGCACCTCGTGCGTCACCCGGTTGGCCGCGGTGATGGCCAGTTGCAGCGTCTGCTCGTCGGTCACGCCGGTCCCGTCCACGTCCGACGGCGTGACCTTCACCAGATCCGCGTACCGACGGATCTGATGCGCAGCCCCGTGGACCAGCGCGACCCGGATATTCAGGCTGCGTAAGAGCGCGATGTCGAGCAGGATGTTCGGGAAGTTATCGTCCTCGACGATCGCGCCGTCGATGGCGATCACGAACACCCGGTCCCGGAACCGGGGGACGTAGCGCAGAATCTCCCGGAGGTCGGTGAGCCGGAGCATGGGTCGGCACGTACTCCTCAAGGACCGGCCTATGCCGCGAGATGGTTCCGCCGATCGGACGGCAGCCGGTCGCGGTCTTACAATACCACCGCGAACCCCTCCCGGCGAACCCGGAGCGTCAGCGGCGGGGTGAGTTGTTTCCCGCCGCTGGTACTCCGTGTTCGCCCCGAACTTTGGGTCATCCATCATGCCCGAGAACGTCGTCATCATCGGTTCCGGCCCGGCCGCGTGGACGGCCGCCATTTACGCCGCCCGCGCGAACCTCAACCCCCTCGTCTTCCAGGGCAACCCCTACGACGACCGGAACCGCCAGAACGGCACCATGCCGCTCGGCCAGCTCGCCCTGACCACCGAGGTCGAGAATTTCCCGAGCTGGCCGGCCGGCGACACCCGCCAGTACCTCAAGACCGCACTGAAGCCCGACGACCCCGACTACCCGTTGTGGGTGGACTCCGACAAGCCGCAGCCGACCCACGGCATCAACGGCCCGGAGTTGGTCGCGCTCATGCGGCAACAGGCGGTCAACGTCGGCACCCGCATCGAGTCCAAAGACATCGTGAAGTGCGTACTCAAGAAAAGCCCCTTCACGCTGACCGCCCACGACGGCCAGACGGTCGAGACGCGGACGGTCATCCTCGCCACCGGTGCCCGGGCGAACTACCTCGGCCTGCCGAGCGAGGACCGATTCAAGAACCGGGGTGTCTCGGCGTGCGCCGTCTGCGACGGGGCACTGCCGCGGTTCCGCAACAAGCCGATCGTCGTGGTCGGCGGCGGCGACTCGGCGGTGGAGGAAGGCTCCTACCTGACCAAGTTCGCCAGTTCCGTTCACCTGCTGGTCCGCCGCGACGTGCTGCGGGCGTCGAAGATCATGGCCGACCGGGCGAAAGCGAACCCGAAGATCGACATCCGCTGGCACAACGAACTGGACGAGGTCCTCGGAGACGACAAGTCCGGCGTCACCGCGGTTCGGGTGAAGAACAACAAGACCGGCGAGAAGACGGAGTTGCCCGCGTCGGGCCTGTTCCTGGCGATCGGCCACACCCCGAACGTGGGCTTCCTGGACGGCCAGGTGGAACTGACCGAGAAGGGCTACATCAAGTGGACGACGCTGTCGCGCACCTACACCAGCGTGGACGGCGTCTTCGCGGCCGGCGACGTGGCGGACGACTACTACCGCCAGGCCGTGACCGCCGCCGGCACTGGCTGCTCCGCGGCGCTGGACGCCGAGCGCTGGCTGGGGCATCATGGGCACATCTGACAGCGGGACGCACAGGAGTCTGGAGATGACCGTTTTTTTGACCAATTTCGATCTACTCCTGTGGAGGGTTGATCTCATTCTGCCCTGACAGGAGTAGAGCCATGTCCATTCCCGGGGTTTCGCTCTCAACGCTACAGAAGAACTACCCGAAGACCGGTGCAACCGACGTCGTCAAGGACGCGCTCGGGGCGAGCCACTGGCTGTTGAAGGACCCAGACCTCAACACCTGTGCGATCCGCCTGAGCCGCGCCTTCAACTACGGGGGTGCCGAACTCAAGCGAATGACAGGCGTTCACTACGAGATGGGGACAGACGGCAAGCGGTACATGATCCGCGCCGACGACTTCGTCAAGTACTGTCGGAAGCACTTCGGCAAGCCCGATGTGTCGAAGGAGGCCACCAATGCTGCCGACCTTCAGTCCGCGATCGGCGGCAAGCCGGGTGTCCTCTTCTTCCGACTGACCAAGGAAACCAGTTCGGGGAAGACGGTGAAGAGGTGGTTGTACGGACACGCCGACATCTGGGACGGCGCGGTCGTCTGGTACAACGACGTCCTCTACAAGACATGGGAGATAACGCTGTGGCGCGTCTGAGGCCGAGTCGGTCGTTACCCCACCGGCAAGTGTGAACGCAGTCCCAAACTTTCTACGAGGTAGCCCCCATGCCCAAGTTCGTCATCGAGCGGGAAATCCCCGGCGTCGGCAAGCTGTCGCCGCAGGATCTGCAGGCCATCTCGCAGAAGTCGTGCAGTGTCCTGAAGCAGATGGGGCCGCAGATCCAGTGGGTGCAGAGCTACGTCACCGACGACAAGGTCTACTGCGTCTACATCGCCCCGGACGAGGACACGGTCCGCAAGCACGCCGAGCAGGGCGGGTTCCCGGCCAACCGCATCTCGCAGGTCCGCTCGGTCATCGACCCGACCACCGCGGAATGAGCCGCGCCACTCAACCGTTGAACGGTCGTCGGATGGTCAGTCTGCCACACCGAGTTCGGGCGGAGCCACAGCGACGTTGTCTACAGGCGATCAGGTGGGCGGGGTCAGGCGTTCACCTTTTTCTGGTCAGGCGATCAAACCGGGTGTGCTGATAGCCTGATCGCCTGACCCCGATTCGAGCCAGTGGCCGCTCCCGGGGTGCAACGGCGATCGGACCGGCTCTAGTACTACAGTTGTAATTGATATATTACCCCCGTAACGGGTTTCGTTCGGGGGCGAGTGATGTCAGGACGACCGACCGCGACCGCGGTGCAGGACTGGGCCACCGAACTCGACACCGTGGGCGAGCGGCTCGGCC
>DATLIF010000286.1:0-14312 GCA_035539575.1 Fimbriiglobus sp.
CCCGGACCTGGTCGTGGCCGCCGGGTTCGGCGGCGGCCCCCGGGTCTCGGTGTTCGACGGCAAGTCGATCCGGCCCGGCCAGACGCCGCAGAACCTGTTCCCCGACTTCCTCGCCTTCGAGCCGGAGCTCCGCCACGGTACGTACGTGGCGGCCGGCGACGTGGACGGGGACGGCAAGGCCGAGCTGATCGCCGGCGGCGGCCCCGGCGGCGGGCCGCGGGTCTTCGCCCTCTCGGGTCAGGATCTTCTCGCCGGAAAGCAGACACAGTTGGCCAACTTCTTCGCTGGTGATACGGAGAACCGCGTCGGCATCCGGGTGACGGCCAAGGACCTGGACGGCGACCACCAGGTCCGCCCGAGCGTCGCCGTCCAGGTTCTTCACCGTTAGCCGGATGCCGCCGCGGTTGGCCGTGTCCCCGGCGAAGAAGTTGGCCACCTGCGTTTGCGTGCCGGTCAGCAAGTCCTTGCCCGAGAGTGCGAACACCCGCGGGCCGCCGCCGGGGCCGCCGCCGGCGATCACCTCCGCGAACCCGTCACCGTTTAAATCGCCCGAAGCGATGAATACCCCGTTGCGCAGCGTGTTCTCGAACACGAAGAAGTCGCCGAACGGCTTGGTCGGCGTCGCGGACCCCAGCGACGTGCCGTCGAAGACCGCGATCCGCGGCCCGCCGCCGAACCCGGCCGCCACGAGCAGGTCACCGACTCCGTCGCCGGTTACATCCGCCACCGCCGCCCGCGCCCCGCCGCGGAAGTTGGGGTCCTCAATCCCGAAGAAGTCCGCGACCTGCTTGAAGTCGGCGCCGTTGAAGATCCGCACCCGCGGCCCGCCCCCCTCGTCCGGGGTAATGACCAGGTCCGCCCGGCCGTCGCCGGTCACGTCCCCCGCGGCGACGAACACACCGCCGGTGAACGACGCCTCGAACGGGTCGATGGTGAGCAACTCGGCCTGCGTCTTGCCGTCGAGGATGCGGACCCTCGTCGCCACGCCCGGCCCGGTGCCGACCACCAGGTCCACGACACCGTCGCCATTGAAGTCCGCCGCCGCCACCCGCACCCCGCCGGTGAACGACAGGTCGAACGCATTTAGCGAGGCCAGTTCGGTCTGGTCCGCGGCGAAGAGTCGCACGGCTGGCCCGCCGCCGGCGTCCGCACCGGCCGCGAAGGCGTCGGACCCGAGCAGCACCGCGGACGGGGGCAGGTCGGGCGTGAGCGTCTCGACGCCGGCGAAGTCGATCGGTTGCCGGAAGGCGAACGTCAGCGTGCCGCTCTTGCTGTCCCCCGGCCCGGTCGAGGCGATGATCCGGTTCGCGTTGGCGGTCCCGGTCAGGTCCACGTTCAGGCTGTCGCCTGGCGCGACGGTCGGCGGGCCGCCCTGGACACTGATACGCACGGTCGTCCCCGGGACCACGTCGAAGGTGTCGTTCCCGTCCAGCCCGGCCAGGGTGATGCCGGCCAGGTCAGTCACCCCTGTGAGCGCAGCGACGGTGAACTTGTCGTTGCCACTCAGCCCGAGGACGGCGAGTTGTTCGACGGTGCCGATGTCCAGCGAGAACGGAACCAGGTTGGTGCGGTCGAAGTCCACCCGCCCGCCGGGGCCGGGGTTGACCGTGAACACGTCGTCCTTGCCGACGGCGCCATTGACCTGGACGCGGTCCGCGCCGGCCCCGCCGTCCATCACGTCCGAGTTGTCCCCGTTGCTCCAGACCAGGATGTCGTCCCCGTCCTCCCCCTGCATCGTGTCGTCGCCCTGGGTGCCGACGATCACATCGTTCCCTGCCCCGCCCCGCAGTACGTTGACCCCCTTGGTGCCGACCAACCCGTCGCCGAACGCGAACGTGCCGAGGGTAAGTACCCCCGAGCCGCCGGTCGCGTTCTCGAAGTCCAACAGCGTCCCGCCGATCCCGGTGGCCGTCCCCGTGGACGCCACGAACACGCCGGACGCGACGATCTGGCCGCGGGTCGCACCGTTCGGGAACTCCGCCGTGTGGACGTTCAGGTACGTCAACCCGCCCAGCAGCGCCGCCTCGTGGATGGCATCGAACGACACGCCGATCGCGTTGAACGTGAACCCGGTTGCGGTCGGGGTCAGACCTGCCGTGCCGAAGTCCTCGATGATCGGCCCGTTGGTCCCGAACGCGCCGCGGTGGATGTGGAACCCGGTCACGTCGGCGGCCGGGATGCCGTCCACGGTCACGCTAATGTCGAAGGTGTGCGTGGCGTTGTTGTACGCGATCGTGGCGGTGCCGGTCGCGGGACTGGTGGTCGGCGGCGCCTCCTGGTCGGCGCCCAGGGTGGCGATCAGCCCCGGGGCGTTGGCCCCCAGGTTGACCGCCACCGGCGTGGTGTACGCCGCGTAGTCCAGGGTGTCGGTGCCGAGACCTCCATCGACGAACCCGCCGAAGGCCGCCCCGTCCTGGAAGACGATCGAGTCGTCACCCCCGCCCGTGTTGAGGTCGTCGCCGACGCCGGTGAATGGGGCGCCGCTGATGGTGACGGTGTCCTTGCCCGACCCCGCCGAGACGTTCACCTCCTCCGCCCCCGACCCGACGGCGAGGAGGCTCACCAGCCCGGGGAGGAGGACCTTCGAGGTCGGGGTGCCCCCCACGAGATTGATGGCCCGGTCGGCGGTGGAGGCGGTGTTCACGAACTCCATCTGGTCGTTGCTGCCCTGGCCGTCGATCTGGAAGACGGCGGCGACCGTGTCGCCCGCGACCAGGGCGGAGCCGACGCGGACGGTGTCAGTCCCGTCCCCGGCGTTCACGTTGACGATCGCGGTGGCGAAGTCGGCCGCCAGCGTCTGGTCGCCGGCCACGGCCGTGTCGAAGTCGCTGGCGCTGTTGAACCCGGGGTCGCCGGCCGTGAACCGGTTGTGCTGTAGCAGGCCGCCGGCAACCGTGAACTCCAGCAGGTCGCCGCTGGCGTCGCCGGTGAACGTGGCCGTGGTGCCGGCGAGCGTGGCGGTATAGGCCGGGACGGTGCGGTCTTCCAGCTTCTCCAGCCAAAGGGGGAGACGGGCCACCCGGAACAGGGATTTCGTACGCGCGGAGCGAGTCATGTTGCACCGGGGTCGGGGTAAGGGTGGGCCGGATGACACCGGCGCCATTACTAGACCCGTGTGAACGCAAGGCAATAAGATTCGGCACAACCGATAGATCACGTGCAATCCGCCCGACCATGATGCGGCGACACTGGATAAACTGAGTTGACATTTCGGCCAGCCATAATCGTGCGGGTTGACGGGCCTGGACCGTATCATGGACGCCATCTTTCGACCCCCGACAGATGCGAGTCGCACCATGCGCTGCCGCCTCACGCTCGCCCTCTTGATCCTCGGGATCGCGTACCCCGGTCTCGCCGCCGACGAGCCGAAGGGGCCCAAGGAATTCGCACCGGTCAAGTACCGCAGCGTCGGCCCGTTCGCCGGCGGCCGGGTCAGCCGCGCCTGCGGCGTCCCCGGCGACCCGCTGACGTACTACGCCGCCACCGCCTCCGGCGGCGTCTGGAAGTCCGCCGACGGCGGCCTCACCTGGAAGCCGGTGTTCGACGACCAGCCGACCAGCTCCATCGGCTCGATCGCGGTCGCACCGAGCGACCCGAACGTCGTGTACGTCGGCACCGGCGAGGCGAACATCCGCGGCAAAGTGGCGCCGGGCGCCGGCATCTTCAAGTCCACCGACGCCGGTAAGACCTGGTCGCACGTCTGGAAGCAGGTCGGCCAGATCGGCACGATGGCCGTCCACCCGACGAACCCGGACGTCGCCTATGCAGCAGTGCTGGGGCACGCCTTCGGCCCGAACCCGGAGCGCGGCGTCTACCGCACCCGCGACGGCGGCAAGACGTGGGAGAAGGTGCTCTCCAAGAACGAGGAGACCGGCGCTTGCGACGTGGCCATCGACCCGACCAACCCGCGGGTGGTCTACGCGGGCTTCTGGCAGGCCCGGCGGCGGCCGTGGGAGATGACCAGCGGCGGCCCCGGCTCGGACCTGCAAGTCTCCCGCGACGGCGGCGACACCTGGGTGTCACTGGCGAACGGCCGGCGTCAGCCGGCTGGTGCTGACTCGCCCAACCAGCCGGCTGACGCCGGCCGTTCGCCCAAGAATGGCTTGCCGGCCAGACCCTGGGGCAAGATCGGCGTCGCGGTCGCCCCTTCCGAGCCGCAGCGGGTGTACGCCCTCATCGAGGCCGAGAAGGGCGGCCTGTTCCGCTCCGACGACGGCGGCGAGACCTGGACGCGCACCAGCGACAACCGCACTCTCCGCCAGCGGGCTTGGTACTACTCGACCCTCACCGTCCACCCGACCAACCCGGACGTGGTCTACGCCCCGAACGTCCCCTTGCTGCGGAGTATCGACGGCGGCAAGTCGTTCCAGGCGGTCCGCGGCACCCACCACAGCGACCACCACGACCTGTGGATCGACCCGAAGAACCCCGAGCGGATGATCGACGCCAACGACGGCGGGGTGGACATCTCGACCGACGGCGGCAAGTCGTGGTACGCCCCGCCGTTGCCGATCACCCAGTTCTACCACGTCCACGCCGACAACTCGGTCCCGTATCTGGTCATGGGCTGCATGCAGGACCTCGGCAGCACCAGGGGCCCGAGCAACTCGCTCACCCGCGGCATCGGCCTGGGCGACTGGCACGGCGTCGGCGGCGGCGAGGCCGGCTGGTGCGTCTCCGACCCCACCGACCCGAACATCGTCTACGCCGGCGAGTACGGCGGCATCATGACCCGCTACGACCACCGCACCCGACAGGCCCGCAACATCACCGTCAACCAGTGGAACCCGTCCGGTATCGACCCGTCGAAGCACAAGTACCGCTTCCAGTGGACCGCGCCAATCCTCGTCTCGGTCCACGACCCGAAGACGGTCTACCACGCCGGCAACATGCTCTTCCGCACCCGCGACGGCGGCCAGACGTGGGAGCCGGTGTCGAAGGACCTGACCCGCGACGACAAGCAGAAGCAGCAGTGGTCCGGCGGCCCGATCACCGGCGACAACACCGGCGCGGAGACGTACTGCACCATCTTCGCCATCGGCGAGTCGCCGAAGCAGAAGGGGCTGATCTGGCTCGGCACCGACGACGGCAAGGTGTGGCTCACCCAGGATGAATGCAAGACCTGGACGGACGTGACCGCGAACGTCCCGGACCTGCCCGACTGGGGGACGGTGAAGTGCGTCGAGCCGTCGCCGCACGACCCGGCGACGTGCTTCCTGGTGGTGGACAACCACCGGATGGACGACTACCGCCCGCACGTCTGGAAGACGACCGACCACGGCAAGACCTGGACGAAGATCACCGACGGGCTGGACGCCGGCACCCACTGCCACGCGGTCCGCGAGGACCCGGCGAAGAAGGGCGTGCTGTATCTCGCCACCGAGGACGGGGTGATGGTGTCACCGGACGCCGGCAAGTCGTGGAAGTCTCTGCAACTGAACCTACCGACGGTCCCGGTCCACGATCTCCAGGTGAAGGGCGACGATCTGGTAGTTGGCACGCACGGCCGCAGCATCTGGATCCTCGACGACCTGACCGTGGTCCGCGAGTGGGCAGACTCGCACAAGGAGAAGCCGCTGCACCTGTTCACCGTGCGTCCGGCGGCGAAGTGGAACTACGGCGGTGGCAACGTGTCGAGCCACCTGCGGACCTCGACCGCCCCGAACCCGACCCGCGGCGCGGTGGTGTGGTTCCACCTGGGCAAGGAGCCGAAGAAGGACGACGTGACGCTGGAGGTGTTCGACGCGAAGGGCAAGCTGGTATCGAAGGCCAAGGGCAAGCCGGAGGGCAAGGAGGAGCCGGACCAGGACGACGAGGACCAGGGGCCGCCGGCCAAGAAGGAGCGGACCTTCCCGGTGAAGGAGGGGACCAACCGCGTGGTCTGGGATCTGACACATGAGGGGGCCGAGATGATCCCCGGCGCGGTGGTCGATTCCGGCAACCCGAACATGGGAATCCCGGCCGCACCGGGGACGTACACGGTCAAGCTCACCGTCGGCAAGGAGTCGCAGGAGCAGAAGGTGGAGGTCAGGCCAGACCCGCGGCTGACACAGACGGTGGCCTGGACCGTGGTGGAGCGGGACGGCAAGGAGAAGAAGATCGAAGCCCTCAAGCCGGGCGGGGCGAAGCCGACGGAGGACGAAGCCAAGCTAATAGAGGGCGCGATCGAAAGCGTATCCAGCGTACTCGAGCGGGTCACAAGGTCGCTGGACCCGGCGGGGCTCGCCGCCCAGGAGCAACTCGCCCTCAAGCTCCGCGACGACATCTCGAAGCTCTCGCAGACTGTGCTCCGCGTCCGCGCCTTGCAGAAACAGATCAGCCTCCGCAAGGATCTGCTCAAGGAGAACGCCGACGCGAAGCAACTGCTCAAGGACTCGGAGGCGTTCGGCAAGAAGCTCTCGGCGGTCGAGGAGAAGCTTCACAACCCGAAGGCGAAGATCAGCTACGACGTGTTCGCTGCGAAGGGCGGCGCGATGCTGTACTCGCAGCTGGTCTGGCTGCTCGGCAACGTGACCGACGGGGACGGCCCGCCGACGAAGGCGATGGCCGACCTGGCCGCCGACCTGGAGAAGCAACTCACCACGCACGTCGGGGAGTTCGACAAGTTGGTGAAGGAAGACCTGGCGAAGCTCAACGAGTCCGCGAAGAAGCTCGGCGTCCCGGAACTGTACCTCCCGCCGGTGAAGGAGAAGAAGGGGGAGGAGAAGGAGATGGAGTAGTCCCAGCAAAGCGAGCGGGGGACGTAAGTCCCCGAGGAAGCGGCGCTCGTTCTGCCGGTCCTCGGGGGACTTACGTCCCCCGCTCGCTTTGCTGATTCTCGTCAGGTTCGCTCGCAGTACACTTCCCTTGATAACTCGCCCGCCGCATGGACCGCCACCATGTCCGCCGACCCGACCGCCGACGCCCGCGACCTGTTTGACCGCGGCCACGCTGCGCTGACCGCGGACGACCCGCGCGAGGCGCTGGAGTGCTTCACCCGCGCCGTTAATCTGCGGCCGGACGTCGCCGCCGGCTACCGCGCCCGTGCCCGCGCCTTCGCCGCCCTCGACCGCCGCGGCGAGGCGCTGGCCGACCTCGACCGCGCCGTCCGGCTAAAGCCCGACGACCCGGCCGCCTACGCCGAGCGGGCCGAGTTGCTGTTCCGGCAGAAGTCCTACGACGCGGCCGCCGCCGACTGCGACACCGTACTATCGCTGGACTCGGGGTGGGCGGCCGTCCACGGTCTGCGGGCGCAATGCTACGCCGCTGCCGGGCGGACCGACCAGGCGCTGGAAGACTTCGCCGCCGCCATCGCCGGCGACCCGAGCCACGCGGCCGGCTACCTGCTGGCCCGGGCCAATCTCCACCTCGACGGCGAGCGGTACACCGAGTCCGCCGCCGACTGCTCCGCTGCCCTGCAACTCGACCCGGAGAGCGCGGCCGCATACCGCACCCGCGGTGGGCCAGCCCGCGGGTTGGGCGACCTCGCCGCGGCCGAGGCGGACCTGTCCGAGGCAATCCGGCTCGACCCCGACGCGGGGCTGACCCGGCTGGCGCGGGCGTCGGTGCGGTCGGCCCTGGGGCATCTCGCCGACGCCGAGGCGGACGCCGACGAGGTGATCCGCCAGGCGCCGTCCGCCCATGCACACGCCCTTCGCGGGATGTGTCGGCAGGGTCGCGGCGACGCCGAGGGGGCGCTGGCGGACTTCACCGAGGCGGTCCGGCTCGGACCGAACGACCCGGGCGGGTACAACCTGCGCGCAGCGGTTCACGCCCAGGCCGGGCGGTACGCCGATGCGGTCCGCGACCACCTGGCGGCGCTGGAGCGGTCGCCGCGCGACCCGGCCGCGTTCAACCACCTGGCGTGGCTGTGGGCGACCGCACCGGACGATGCGGTCCGCAACGGCGAGCGGGCCAAGGAGTGCGCCGTCCGCGCCTGCGAGTTGACCGAGTGGCAGGACCCGACGTTCCTCGACACGCTGGCCGCTGCCTGCGCCGAGTGCGGCGAGTTTGCCGACGCCGTCCGCTGGCAGGAGAAGGCGATCGGGCTGGCCGACCCCGACCTGGCCGCCGAGTACGTCGACCGGCTGGAGCTATACCGCCGGGGCGAACCGTACCGGGACTGACCGGCCGGCCGCCGACGCGGGTATAATTCCCATCATGGACCCGCGACAGCCCGACCTGACGACCCTGGTCCACCGGGGCCAGACGTACGCCCGACGAAGCGACTTCAACCGGGCGCTGGAGGCGTTCACCGGGGCGATCGACCTCGACCCGGTGGACCCGGACCTATACTACCAGCGAGGCAACGCCCACGCCGCCGCCGGGCAGGCCGGCCTCGCCGCCGAGGACTTCACCGCGGCGATCCGGCTGCGGCCGGACCACGCCGCCGCGTACCACAACCGGGCGACCGCCCACGCCGAGGCCGGCGACCTGGACGCGGCCGTCGCCGACTACTCCGAGGCGATCCGGCTGGCCCCCGACGACCCCGACCCGCTCAACGGCCGCGGGGTGGCGCTGAGCCGGAAGGGGGAGTACGACGCCGCCCTGGCCGATTACGCGGCGGCCCTGGAGTTGGCCCCCGACGACGCGCGGGTGCTGTTCAACCGCGGCAACTGCCTGTCGGCGCGTGAGCGCTTCGCCGAGGCCGAGGCCGACTATTCGGACGCGCTGGCCGCCCACCCGCGCAACCCCCGCGCTTACCTGTACCGGGCGGTCTGCCGCGAGCGGCTCGGCCGGCCGTTAGAGGCGATCGCCGACCTGACGACTGCGCTGCGACTGGCCCCGCAGTCCCCGGAGGCGTTCTGGCACCGGGCCCGACTGTGGGCGGCGGAGGGCGAGCACGCGAAGGCGGCGGCCGACTTCACCTGGGTGCTGCGGTTCGACCCGGATCACTCGTCGGCGCACAACCTGCGCGGGGTGGCACTGGCCGAGGCCGGGGAGCACGCGAAGGCGGCGGACGACTTCACCCACGCCGCGGAGTTGGACCCGACCGACCCGGGGCCGGTGTTCAACCGCGGACTGACCCGGGCGCGGATGCGCGAGTGGGAGGCGGCCGCGGCCGACTTCACGCGGGTGATCGAGCTGGCCCCGGACGACCCGTCGTGCTTCCTGCAGCGCGGGTATGCGCACCTGGAAATGCTCGACCCGGACCGTGCGGCGGCGGACTTCAGCGCCGCGGTCCGGCTGGCCCCGGACGACGCCCGCTACTACTACGCCCGGGCGGTGGCCCACCGGCAGCGCGGCGACCGGGAGGCGGCGGTGGCCGACGCGACCGCGGCGGTCGAACTGCGGCCGGGCTTCGCGGCGGCGCTGGCGCTGCGGGCATCGGTGCGGTACGCGGCCGGCGACTACGAGGCGGCGCTGGCCGACTACGAGGCGTCGCGCGACCGCGAACCGGACGACCCGGCGACCCTGAACTCGCTGGCCTGGTTGCGGGCGACCTGCCCGGCGGACGCCGTTCGCGACGGGGCGCAGGCGGTGGCCGACGCCGTCCGGGCCTGCGAGTTGACCGGCCACGCGGTCGCCGGCTACCTGGACACGCTGGCGGCGGCGCACGCCGAGGCCGGCGAGTTCGCCCCGGCCGTCCGCTGGCAGGAGAAGGTCGTCGCCATGACCCCGCCCGACCAGCGCGACGAGTATGAGCACCGGCTGACGCTGTACCGAGTTGGCAAGCCATTCCGCGACACGCCGCCACCGGATATACCGTCGTAAGCTTGCGACCGCCGCACGGGCGTGTTACCGTCCCATCGACGTGACCCGTTCCGGAGCCGCGCCCATGGCCCAACTCGCCGCCCCGCCGGTGCCGCACTGGGCCGCCTGGCTGGACAGTATGGAGGGGGTGCCGGCCTGGCCGCAGCCGGCCGAGTCGCCGGCCGAGAAAGCAGCCCGCGGCACCGTACTCAGCCGGGCCCACGATGCGTTCGGCTGGGTCGGCGCGGCGCTGCCCGGGATCGGCCTGGCGATCGGGCTTGGGGCCGCCGGCCGCTGGGCGGCGCCCGCACTGGGCGAAGAGGTGCTCGGGTTCACCCGCAGCCCGGTCAGCGAGGTCGCGGCCGCCGTCGCGCTGGGGCTCCTGGTCCGCAACACGGTCGGGTTGCCGGCGGTGTACGAGAAGGGCCTGCGGCTGTGCGGCCGCGAGGTGCTGCGGCTGGGGATCGTGCTGCTCGGGCTACGGCTGAGCCTCGGCGCGGTCGGCCAGTTCGGGCTGGCGGGGCTGCCGGTCATCCTGGCCGTGGTCGCGGCGGCTCTGGTGTCGGTCGGCGTGCTGGCGAAGTTCCTCGGCCTGCCGCGGCGGCTCGGCGGGCTGATCGCCGTCGGCACGAGCATCTGCGGCGTCAGCGCGATCGTCGCCACCGCCCCGGCCATCAAGGCGGAAGAGGACGAGGTCAGCTACGCCGTCGCCTGTGTGACTCTCTTCGGTCTGGTCGCGCTGTTCGCTTACCCACTGCTGGCCCACGGCCTGTTCCCGGCCGACCCGCACCTGGCGGGGCTGTTCCTGGGCACCGCGATCCACGACACCGCGCAGGTGGCCGGTGCCGGGCTGGTCTACCAGGAGCAGTACGACGCCCCGGACGCCCTCGAAGCCGCGACGGTCGCCAAGCTGGTGCGGAACCTCAGCATGGTCGCGGTCATCCCGCTGGTGGTGGCGCTGTACCGCGACCCCACCGACCGCGGGGCGAACACCAAGCATTTGCGGCTGGCGCAGATGGTGCCGCTGTTCGTGCTGGGGTTCGTGGCAGCGGCGGCCCTGCGCACGGCCGGCGATCTCGGCGAGCGGCCCTTCGGGGTGCTCGACCGGACGGAGTGGGCGCAGTTCCTGACGGCTGCGGACGCGGGGGCTGCGTGGTGCCTGACGGCGGCGATGGCGGCGGTCGGCCTGGGGACGGGGCTGGGCCGGCTGCGACGGCTGGGGTGGAAGGCGTTCTGCGCAGGGTTGGTCGCCGCGGCCGCGGTCGGCGGGGTCAGCGCCGCCCTCATCAAGCTGCTCGGCACCGTGCTGTGAGTCGCCCCGTTCCCTGCTTGCCCCGCGCTCACAACGTACTGCAAGGGCGGCGTGCGCCAGCCGGGCGACCCCGAGCGACCCGCCGCGGACCACTGTGTCCCCCGGTTCATACCGCCCCGTAGCCCACCTCTGTCAAACATATTTGCAGAGCGCAACCTGCTGCCTAATAATTATACGAATACATGAATTTTTCTTGACCATCGGTTGTGACACATCAATTATTAGTCATTTGTGCGAATGTTTCCCAACCCTCCACGTACTGAGTACTGAAGACTCCCATGTTGCTCAACTCCCTGCTGAAGTTCGTGACGCCATGTCGTGACCGGAATCGGACGCGGTCGCTGGCGACCAGCCGACTCGCAGTCGAGCCGCTTGAAGACCGGGCCGTGCCGGCCGACCTCACCGTCGTCATGAGCGGGCTAGACAACCCGCGCGGACTGGCATTCGGCCCCGAAGGCGCGCTATATGTCGCGGAGGCCGGCCGCGGGGGAGACGGGCCGTCCTTCGAGATTCGCCCGGGGGTGATTGCCAAATACGGACCGACAGGAGCCGTCTCGCGCCTGTGGCATGACGAGCAAGCAAGGGTCGCGACTGGCTTGCCCTCGTACATAGCGCCGGACGGCGCTACAGGTCCGCACGACATCTCTTTCCAGGGACGTGGCAACGCCTACGTGACCGTCGGCTTCGGGGGTAACCCGACGCGGCGCTCTGAACTCGGGGAGGTCGGCGCCGGCTTCGCCCAACTGGTCCGCCTGACGCCGAACGGCAACTGGCAGAACGTGTTCGACATCGGCACAAACGAGGCGACGGCGAACCCCGGCGGGGGCCCCCTCGACAGCAACCCCTACGGCCTGCTCGCGGAAGCGGGAGGCCAGGTCTTGACGGATGCTGGCGGCAACGTCCTCCTCCGGATCGCCGCGAACGGGACGGTGAGTACGCTGGCAGAGTTCCCGTCACGCGACGACGGCCACCTGACCGATGCCGTGCCGACATGCGTCACCCGGGGACCCGACGGCGCCTACTACGTTGGCCAGTTAACTGGCGTCCCCTTCGCTGCTGGCACCGCCAACATCTTTCGCGTAGTCCCCGGCGAGGCGCCCGAAGTCGTGTACACGGGGTTCAAAACTATCATCGACATAGACTTCGGCCCCGACGGCAGCCTGTACGTGTTGCAACACGCGACAGGCCCCTTCCTCTCGGGCAACGGCGCCTTGATCCGCGTCGCTCCGGACGGCACACGCACGACCATAGCGAGCGAAGGCCTGGTCCGGCCGACGAGCGTGCTGGTCGGCAACGATGGGGCCGTCTATGTGTCGAACCGGGGGATCTCCGTCGGTACCGGAGAAGTGCTCCGCATCACACCCACGCTGGACGAGGCGGGTGCGGGCGGCAGCATCGCCCCGTTGTCGAAGATTGCACTTCCACCCACCCCTATCGACGTTGTCCGTGCCGACTCCCTTCCTCGCTTCAAAGCGACCAAGCCGGATTGGTCCGATGGTGTCGAGGTGAGCGGCGATCGGGCGGTGGCCCCGATGGGCTCACAATTGTTACACCAGAACCCGCCGGAGGTCGGTTTGGGGGATTCGCCTGGTGCCTGGCCAGGAGAAGATGATTTGTACGACCCGATCGTGGTGTGATTGGGCATCCCAGGTGGAAACGCCCGGCCATGAGGGCGAGGTCCTTGCCGAGCCTGTTGCGAACCCGGCTCGCTAAGGGTCTCGCCCACCCGACTACTTCCCGATGCAATACAGGTGCGTCTTGGTGCGCAGGAAGATCACGCCGTCTACCACTGCCGGGGAGGCCATGCAGCCGGGTTCGAGCTTGTTCGTCTCCAGCAACTGGAATGTCCGGTCCGCTGCGACCACGAACACCTTGCCGTTCTCCGACGTGAAGTAGACGCGGCCCTCCGCGGACACCGGCGAGGCGCTGAACTTGCCGTCGAGCGACTCCTTCCAGACCTCCTTGCCAGTCTTCGCGTCCAGGCACGACGCGGTGCCGGTGTCGTTGACCAGGAAGAGTAAATCACCCAACACCAGCGGCGACGGCCGAGTCGGGGCCGCTCGGGTCAGCCGCCAGGCGACGCCGGTCTTCGTCAGGTCGCCGGTCTGCCCGGCCTTCACCGCGATCAGCCCGGCGGTGTGGCCGGTGGTCAGGAAGATCAGCCCGTGAGCCAGCAGCGGCCGGCACGCCTCGTTCATGCCGCCGTGGATCACCCGCCAGACTTCCTCACCCGTCGCCGCGTCGTAGGCGATGGTGCCCATCGCGGCCGGGGCGACCAGTTGCGGCTTGCCGTTGACCTCGAATACCGACGGCGTCGCGAACGCCTTCTTGAAGTCGTTGTCCCGGTCCGGCTTGCCGGTGTTCTGGTACGGCAAGTCGCGGTCCTTCCTCCAGACCGTCTTCCCGGTGTGCTTGTCGAGGCAGACGAGGAACTGCGGGTCGAACCCGTCGAAGAGCAGGAACAGCCAGTCCCGGTACACCACCGCCGACGAGCCGGGGGCCCGGTGGTGGTAGCACTTCAGGTCGGTCCGCTGCCAGAGGACCTTGCCGGTGGCGGTGTCCAGGCAGGCGGTGCCGTGGGTGCCGAAGTGGGCGTAGACGCAGCCCTCCTCGACGCACGGCGTCGGCGAGGCGTAGCTGTTGTACTGGCTGACGTCGGGCGTGTCGGCGTCGTTGAAGAGGTGGACGTCGTGAAGCGTTTTGCCCGTTTTGGCGTCGAAGCAGAGGATGTAATATTCGCGGCCCTTCTCGTGGGCGGTCGTCACCCAGACCTGGTCCTTCCAGACGACCGGCGACGACCAGCCCTTATCGTGGACCGGCACCTTCCAGCGGACGTTCTCCGTCTCGCCCCACTTCGTGGGCACGCCCTTCGCGTCGGAGACACCGTCGCCGTTGGGGCCGCGGAACTGCGGCCAGGTGTCACCGGCAGACGCAACGGAAGCGACAAGCAGGGCGGCGAGGCCGAGGCGGAAGGGCATGGCGGCGTCCGGCGGTGTGGTGTGGGTGGGACGGTGTGGCGAACGGCCGGCGTGAGCCGGCCGGTAGGACGCAGACCCACCGGCCGGCTCACGCCGGCCGTTCGCCTTTAATCCACGTACGGGTCGGCCCCCAGGTCCTGGAGCATCTCCTGGCGCTGCTTGTCGTAGTGCATCAGGTCCAGCCGCTGGCGATAGTGCTTGCGCTCGATCCGCCGCTGGGCCTTCTTGAACAGCCGCCGGTAGATCGCCCACGGCCGGCTCGACCCGCTCTGGCCGAGCGATTCCATCGCCCGCTGCCGCTTCGGCCCGAGCCCCTCCAGCACCTGGTCCTCCAGCGACACGTAGAAGAG
>DATLIF010000287.1:0-3007 GCA_035539575.1 Fimbriiglobus sp.
CAGTCTCGTTGGGGGGAGCCCGTCCGATGCGGACGTGGGTGCGGTGGGGACTTGGGGTGGTGGTGGCCGCGGTGCTAATCGCGGCCCCGGCGACGTACTATCGCGCCACCTACGACCACGCCAAGCGGCTCCGCGTCGTCACACCGGGTAAGCTTTACCGCTGCGGTCAACTCAACGCCGCCGGGTTCGCCGAGGCGTTCGACCGGTTCTCCATCAAGACCGTCGTCAACCTGCAGGAAGAGAATCGCGACCCGATGCTGCCCGTGCGCTGGCAGGGCAAGCCAACGGTCCGCGAGAGCGAGGTCTGCAAGGCTCACGGCGTGAAGTACGTCGTTCTCGACGGCGGCGTACTCGACCACCCCGGACAGGACCCCGGCAGTCGGCCGAAGGTCATCGACGACTTTCTGGCCGTCATGGACGACCCGGCCAACCACCCGGTGCTGATCCACTGCAAGGCCGGGCTGCACCGGACCGGGCTGATCACCGCGATCTATCGCATGGAGTACGAGCATCGCTCGCCGGCACAGGCCGTCGAGGAGTTACGGGCCAACGGGTTCGGCACGTTCGCGGCGACCGAAAGTAATGTGTACCTGGACCGGTTCATCCTGCGGTTCGAACGAGGGGTGCGCCGATGACCACCCTCGACCGGATGTTCTTTGCCGGCTACCTGCGGTCGTACCTGATCGTGCTGGTCAGCTTGCTGAGCCTGTATGTAATTGTTGACCTGTTCACTAACCTGGACGACTTCAGCAAGGGGGCGACGTTCGTCGAGAACGCCCGGCACATCGGGTGGTACTACGCCACCCGGGTATCGCAGATCTTCGACCGGCTCAGCGAGGCGATCACCTTGCTTGGGGCGATGTTCACCATCGCCTGGATGCAGCGGAACAACGAACTTCTTCCACAACTGTCGGCCGGCATCTCGACTCGCCGGGTACTCCGCCCGGTGCTGTTCGGGGCGATCCTGACGCTGGCGCTGGGGCCGCTCAACCAGGAACTGGTGATCCCGCGGATCGCCGAGGACCTCATCACCGACCGCGACGACCCGGACGGCGTGAAGAACACCCCGGTGCGGGGCGCCTACGACCCGACCGGCGTCCACCTGGAAGGGCAGGCGGCCGTCCGGCGGGACAAGATGATCCGCTACCTGTGGGTGACGTTCCCGGAGGGGGGGCCGAGCGGCATGGCCCACCTGACGGCCAAGGAAGCGTACTACGTCCCACCCGACGGCGGGGCCCAGGCCGGCGGGTGGATGTTGCTCTACACCACACCGGACCTCTCGGAAGGGGCACTGCCGCCGAACCTGGAGCGGGTCGGGGTCGGCAAGTACTTCCTGCGCACCCGCGAGGTGGACTTCGACAGCGTCACCCGAGGGGCGAACTGGTTCCTGTTTGCCTCCACCCCCAAGATGAGAGAGTTGCTGGCCAAGCCGGACGCCCGCCGTCAGCCGGCGGTCGCCACGGCGTTCCACATGCGGCTGACCCGGCCGTTGATCGGCATCCTGCTGACGGTGATGGGGCTTTCGGTGATCCTGCGGGATCAGAACCGGCACGTGTTCATCAACGCCGGGCTGTGCCTGATCCTGTGCGCGGTCTTCTATGCTGCGGTGTACGGCTGCAAGTATCTGGGCGAGAACGACTTCGTCAGCCCGCCGCTGGCCGCGTGGCTGCCGGTGCTGGTCTTCGGCCCGCTGGCGGTGGCGCTGGTGGACGCGATTCACACCTGACCGGCGGCTGACGCTCCCGGCTCGCCAGCCGCTCGGGGTTCGCCAATCCTCTCTAAATTGCTCTCGGCGCCGCTTGCCGGGGTTGTTATTGTCCGCCGCCCAGGCAGGCCGGGGGAACTGGACGCCCCCACATCGGGGAACCCGGCACCGAGTTCAGGGAGGAAGGAACCGATGCGCTCGTTCACCCGCCGCGCCGCCGCCGTGATCGCCGGGACCGCGGTGGCGTCCGTAGCTCTTGCCCAGGCCCCAGCCCCATCGACCGCACCAGCCGCGCCGCCGGCAAGCCCGACGGCGCCGCCACCGGTCACGCCGCCGGTCAGCACCACACCGCCGCTGACCGCGCCGACCACTCCGCCGGCCGGCGCCACGCCGCCTCCGTCGGTCCCGACCACCCCGCCCGCGGCCAGGCCAGCCGTGCGCCCGACCGGCGTCGCCGCCACGATCAACGGCCAGGAGATCCCCGAGGTCGCCGTCTGGCGCGCCCTGCGGCAGTTCCCGGAGACCGAACACGCCGCCGCCCGGAAGGAGATCCTCAACCACCTGATCGAGAACGCCCTGATCGACCAGTACCTCAACGCCCTGAAGGTGACGGTCGAGCCGGCCGAGGTGGATAAGCTCATCGGCGAGCTGAAGGCCGAACTCCAGAAGGCGATGAAGGATTACGCCAAGGAACTCGAAGGGATGATGCTGACCGAGGCGGAGTTCCGCACCGAGGTCTCCGCCCAGATGAAGTGGGACAAGTTCCTCAAGCAGCAGGGGACCGACCCGGCTCTGAAGGGGTTCTTCGAGAAGCGGCCGGACATCTTTGACGGGTCGCTGGTCCGCGCCCGGCACATTCTACTGCCGTTGGAGACCGACCCGGCGAAGAAGGCGGCGGCACAGAAGACGCTGACCGACATCAAGGCCGCGGTTGCCGCGGAGGCGGTCAAGGCCGAGACGGCGGCCGCGGGCGACGCCCTGGCCAAGCAGCAGGCCAAGGGCCGCAAGGCCGAGGAGGTGTTCGGCGAGTACGCCAAGAAGCACTCCACCTGCCCGTCGAAGGCGGCCGGCGGCGACCTGCAGTTCTTCCCGCGGGTCGGGGCGATGGTCGAGCCGTTCGCTGAAGCCGCGTTCAAGCTCAACGTCTTCGACATCAGCGACGTGGTGGAGACGGAATTCGGCTACCACCTGATCCTCTGTACCGCCAAGAACCCGGGCAAGGCCAAGAAGTTCGAGGAGGTCAAGGAGGACGTGCGGGCGGTCTACGCGATGCAACTCCGCACGGCGGTGGTGAACCAGATG
>DATLIF010000288.1:0-11690 GCA_035539575.1 Fimbriiglobus sp.
GAACGGCGGAGTACGCCGGCAGCGCCTCCCGGGCCAGGCGCAGAGCTTCCCGCGCAACCGCCCGCGGAGACTTGGTCATCGGTGCGTGTGGCTTCATGTAACATTGGAGCCCGCTACCCACCGGAAGGATTCAACAGAGCACTCGGGTGTGTGAGCACTTCGGATGCGAATCGCTTCCTTACCTCAAGACGACCTCGCCAGATGAAATGGAGGACGCCACCTCAGTCGATGCAGCACCGTGAACGGTTACGATTTTCAGAGCAGTACAGAAATGACAGAACACAAAAAAATCATAATCCGCGCCCGCATTTGCCGCTTCACTGCGATCCGTTAGACAGCGAGACGGTGTGTGAAATCCTGTACTGGCGGAACCATCAATTGCTACCCCATACATGATTCCCAGAGCAATGAGGCTCGGAATAGAACCGACGTGAGATTGTGTCGAGTATCTGGAAATAACCATTAAGTGAGTGGCAGGTGGCAATGCTTCAGGTGAAGAAAACATGAAGATTTTTATTGACACCACCCAAACTTTATACATATTCTCATCCCCTGCAACATTACTCCGGTGATGTTTAAAAGCAGATGGGTCGTGGTTAGTGGGTGGAATCGGCTAAGACTAGCCGAAATCCCAACTGCTGACTTCGGGGACAGTTCGTACTGACCCCGGCTCACGACGCGACCCTACTTTCGGGTTTCATTCCCCGTCGGTGCGAGTACGCGCTCCTGTCACTCGTCACCAGTTGGTACGGTATCCCGTTGCAATACGCTAACGGGCCAGTCGACCGGAAACGGATTTCCTCCATTGATAACGATCAACATGTAGGCACTCACATCCTATCGGGTGTGTGAGAGCCGCAAATTGATTATCCGCGGGGCGCCTACGTCCCCATCCATGAACTGAAACCGTTCGCGCCGAGTGGAGCGAACTCGGGGTTGTCCGCGCTCTTCCAACGGTTTCGTGGCGAAGTGCTCCTCTCTTGGAGGTGGCTACTCATGAATTGCGCCCTGAACCAACCCGCCGGTCGCCGTCCCGCGTTCACGCTGATCGAGTTGTTGGTGGTAGTTGCGATTATCGCGATCGTGATCGGCCTACTCCTGCCCGGTGTTCAGAAGGTCCGCGAGGCCGCCGCGCGGGTTCAGTGCACTAACCACCTCAAGCAGATCGGCCTCGCCTTCCACAACCACCACAGCCAGTTCGGATTCTTCCCGACAGGCGGCTGGAAGGACAGCTGGCCGACTTATGTGAACGGCCAACCAGCGGTGGGCCAGCAGCAGGGCGCCGGCTGGGGCTTCCAGATCCTGCCGTTCATCGAGGCCGAGAACACCTGGCGGGGTGGCGGGGCGACGACCGACATCGACCGCACGCTGGTCGCCGTCGCGACAACGAACAAGACCTACTTCTGCCCGTCCCGGCGCCCCCCCCAGACCGTCACATACAGCGCGCCCAAGTTCCTCGATGGCGTCGAGGCCACTCACGCCCTGTGCGACTACGCCGCGAGCAACACCGAGAAGACCGGCGTCGTACTCGAACGCGTCCCGGTGCGGGTCACGGACATCACCGACGGGACGTCCGCCACGCTGATGGTGGGCGAGAAGCGGATGAACCTATTGGAGCTGGGCCAGCAGCAGAGCGACGACAACGAGGGTTACACGGCCGGATGGAGTTCCGACACCATCCGCTACACGGACCGGGCGCCCGCGCCGGACCACGAAATGGGCGGCAACGGCTTCAAACGATTCGGCTCCTCCCATCCGGGCCGGTTCAACGTCGCGCTAGCCGACGGCTCGGTGACCCGGATCTCCTACTCGATCGACCCAGCGGTCTTTGAATCCCTCGGCCACAAGAGCGACGGCCGCGTGATCTCGGCGACGGACTATTAGCCCGGCCGCCGTCGGGTGACACCAGGAACGTTCGAGTGATCGGCTACGACACCGCACTGTTCTCCCACCAGGCAACTCACAACGGCAGAGAGGTCGAGACATGGCCGTCGTCGCCCGCGCGGGGGTCCGGATCGCACCGGGGGCGTCACCGATCCGGCCGAACGAGGCTGATATCCCGGGCTCCCCGGCCGTCCTCTGCCGCCCGCGCGTGGACGGCAAATACTTCGCCCGCGGCGACCGTCGCCTCCGGCTCCACGGGGTCACCTACGGTCCCTTTGCCCCCAACAGGGCGGGGGAGGCGTACCCCTCCCCGGAGCGGGTCGGCGACGACTTCGCGGCGATGCGGGTCGCCGGGATCGATGCCGTTCGCACGTACGACCTCCCCCCGGAGTGGTTCCTCCGGATGGCGGGTGAAATGGGGGTCGGCGTACTGATGGGGCTGCCCTGGGTCGATGTCCCCCACCGCCAGCACTTCGCCTTCCTCGAGAGCGGTCCGGTCCGCCGCGAAGCGCGGGCGTTCGTCCGGCGGGCGGCGCGACTCGGCCGTGCTCACCCCTGCGTCCTGGGGTATTGCATCGGGAACGAGTTCCCCCCCGACATCGTCCGCTGGCACGGGGCCCGCCGCGTCGAGCGGTTCCTGGCCGAGCTGTGCGACGTGACCAAGCAGTCCGACCCGGACGGGCTCGTCACCTACGCCAACTACCCTCCCACCGAGTACCTCGACCTGTCTTTCCTGGACTTCGTGACCTTCAACGTCTACCTGCATGACCGGGAGACGTTCGGCCGCTACCTACTCCGCCTCCAGAACATGGTCGGCGACCGGCCGCTGGTGCTGGGCGAGCTGGGAATGGACACGCACCGGCACGGCGACGCCGAGCAGGCACAGTTCCTGGCCGGCCACATCCGCGAGGCCCTGCTGGCGGGCCTCGCGGGAGCGTTCGTGTTCTCCTGGACCGACGACTGGTTCACGGGGGGCAACCGGATCGAGGACTGGGCGTTCGGGGTGACTCGGGCCGACCGCTCCCCCAAGGTGTCCTACCTCAGCCTGCGCGGCGTGTTCAAGGCCCCCCCGGTGTCGCTGCTACCCCGGGCGCCACGGGTGTCGGTGGTCGTCTGCTCGTACAACGGCGGGCGGACGCTCGACCAGTGCCTGTGCTCCCTGCTCGAACTGAACTACCCTGACTACGAGGTCATCCTGGTCGACGATGGTTCGACGGACGACACCCGGGAGGTCGCCGCCCGCTTCCCCGCGGTCCGGTGCGTCCACCAGGAGAACCGGGGCCTTAGTGCCGCCCGCAACGTCGGCCTGCACCTGGCGACCGGCGAGGTCGTCGCGTACACGGACTCGGACTGCTTCGCCGACGCGGACTGGCTGACCCACCTCGTCTACCAACTCGAGCGCAGCGGGGCGGCGGCAGTGGGCGGGCCGAACCTGACTCCGGAAGACGGGTGGCTGGCCGCCTGCGTGGCCGCCTCCCCCGGCCAGCCGACGCACGTCCTGGAGAGCGACCAGGTGGCCGAGCACATCCCCGGGTGCAACATGGCGTTCCGCAAGGACGCCCTGCTCGGGATCCACGGCTTCGACCACGTGTACCGCAAGGCCGGCGACGACGTGGACGTGTGCTGGCGACTTCAGCAAGCCGGTGGGTGGATCACGTTCGCCCCGGGGGCGTTCGTCTGGCACCACCGCCGCCAAGGTCCGCGGAGCTACTTCCGGCAGCAGGCCGGGTACGGAGAGGCCGAGGCGCTCCTGGGCTTCAAACACCCGGCCCGGTTCAACGCGCTGGGTGACGGGAAGTGGCGGGGCGTTCTCTACGGTGCCGGGGCGTGCGGCCTCCGCCTGAGCGGGTCGATCATCTACCGGGGCGTCTTCAGCACCGGCCTGTTCCAGTGCCTCTACCGCGCCCGTCCGGCTCACTGGGCCACCCTGCCGAGCACCCTGGAGTGGCATCTGGCGACCGCCCTCCTCACGCTGAACGGACTCTTCTGGCCGCTCGCCTGGTTCGGGGTAGCGGCCATGCTCGCCCTGTCGGGGGTCGTAGCGGTCGTGCAGGCCGCCCAGGTCCGCCTCCCTCCGGCGTACGACGGGTTCCGCTCTCGCGCCGTCGTCGCCGCCCTGTCCTACGCGCAGCCGCTCGTGCGGTCCTGGTGGCGGTATCGGACGAGGCTGTTCGCCTACCGCCCGCCTCAGGCAGACTCGGGCCAGCGCACCGGTACCGACCTGCGGGTGCCGCCCACCGGCACCCGGGTGACCTCGTACTGGAATGAGGAGGGGCTCGAACGGACCGCGGTGCTCGGATTGTTCGTCGCGTACCTGCTGGAGCACCGCTGGGGAACGACCCTGGACTCGGGCTGGTCCGACTGGGACGTCGAGGTCTACTGCCACTCCTGGACCGTCGTCCAGGTCCGCACGGCCCAGGAGGACTACGGCAGCCGCAAGCGACTGATCCGCGCCCGCTTCCGCGTCCGCCCGGGCGGATACCTGAAGGCCCTGACGGTCATCCCAGTCTTCATAGCGGTGGCCGCGGTCGGGCTGCTGCCGCTCTCCGCCGCCCTGGAGGCGCGGATTCTCCTGGCCGCGTGCGTGGGAGCGTGGACGGCCTGCCTCGGGCTGTGGTGGCGGGGCACCCGTCGGGCCACCCGGGTCGTCACAGTGTTCGACTCCCTGGCCCGTGAGTTGGGTCTGCAGTGGTGCAGCCGGTTGCCTTGGCAGGGAGGCGGCGTAACGGTGCCGGCCCCCTCGCCGCCCGCTCCGGGTTCCGCGTCCGGGGCCGCGGCGCAATCGGACGGGGGGGCCGCAGGATGACCACGGCCGGTCACTCCGACCTGAACCTCTCCCGACGCCTGCTGCTGCAGGCCCGGCCCTACTGGCGGCACGTCGCGGGGATCTTCCTGATCAGCTTGCTGTCGGCCCCCCTGTCGCTACTCACCCCGCTGCCGCTCAAGATCGCGGTGGACAGCGGGCTGGGCACGCACCCGCTCCCGGGCGCCCTCGACGCGCTGACCCCCGCGGCGGTCGGGCGGTCCGGGACCGGCGTACTCGTCCTCGCCGCGTGCCTGCTGGTGGCCGTCGCGCTTCTGGGCCAGCTCCAGGGGCTCGCCTTGTCCCTGCTTAGCGCGTACACGGGCGAGAAGATGGTGCTGGGCTTCCGCGCGGCACTCTTCGCCCGGGCCCAGCGGCTGTCGCTGTCCTACCACGACGCGAACGGCACGGTCGATGCGGCCTACCGGATCCAGCACGACGCCCCGGCCATCCAGCACCTCGTCATCGACGGGTTCATCCCCCTGGTCACCGCGGTCTTCACGCTGGCGGGGATGATCTACTGCACGATCCGGCTGGACTGGCAACTCGCGCTCGTCGCCCTGACGGTCGCCCCCGTCCTGTTCCTCGTCTCCCGGGCCTGCCGGTTGCGGATGCGCAAGCAGTCGCGGGAGACGAAGAAGCTGGAGAGTTCGGCCCTGGCCGTGGTCCAGGAGGTGTTGGGGGCGCTCCGGGTGGTGAAGGCGTTCGGGCAGGAGTGGCGGGAGCAAGAGCGACTGGTCCGTCGCTGCCGCGAGGGGATGCGGGCCCGACTCCGCCTGCTCTTACTGGAGGGCGGCTTCGGTCTTGTGGTCGGGCTGACCACGGCCGCGGGGTCGGCCGCGGTCCTGCTCATCGGCATCCTCCACGTCCAGTCCGGGGCGTTGACCCTGGGCGAACTCCTGCTGGTGATGGCGTACCTGTCGCAGCTGTACGCGCCTCTGAAGACTCTGAGCAGGAAGGCGGCCAGCCTACAGTCCCACCTGGCCAGCGCCGAGCGGGCCTTTGCCCTCCTGGACGCCACCCCGGACGTCCCCGAGCGGCCGGACGCCCGGCCGCTGGGTCGCGCCGAAGGGGCGGTGGTCTTCCGCAACGTGTCCTTCGCCTACAAGGAAGGACGACCGGTCCTGGACGGCGTCTCGTTCGAGGTCCCGCCCGGAACGCGGGTCGGCGTCGTCGGCGTGACCGGAACCGGCAAGACCACCCTGGCGGGGCTGCTGACCCGCTTCTACGACCCCGCGGCCGGTCAGGTCCTGCTCGACGGCGTCGACCTGCGCGACTACCGGCTCGCCGACTTGCGTAACCAGTACGCGGTGGTGCTGCAGGAGCCGGTGCTGTTCTCCACCAGCCTCGCCGAGAACATCGCCTACGCCCGCCCGGGGGCCACCGAGGAGGAGGTCGTCGAGGCGGCGAGGGCGGCCCGCATCCACGACTTCATCGCTCGCCTGCCCGACGGCTACCAGACCCCGGTCGGCGAGCGCGGCCTGAGCCTCTCGGGCGGGGAGCGCCAGCGGGTCGCGCTCGCGCGAGCGTTTCTCAAGGACGCCCCCATCCTGATCCTCGACGAGCCGACCAGCGCGGTCGACCTGAGGACCGAGGCTGAGATCGTGGAGGCGATGGAACGGCTCATGCGTGGCCGGACCGCCTTCCTCATCACGCACCGCCCCAGCACCCTGAAGGGGTGTGACGTGCTGCTGGCGATCGAACACGGTCGCCTCCGGGTGACGCCGAACCGGTGCAGGGTGACCGTGGGGGAGGGCGTGGCCGATGACTAATCCGGGCGCCGACGAACTGGGAATACTCTCGCCACTCGAACACCCCGCCGCAGTGGCGTGGGCCCGGGCCCGCCCCGCGGGCCTCGAGCCGGCGGGGGTCGCGCTGCTGAAGCGGAAGAACAAGTCGGCGATCTACCGCCTGACCGGCGCCGTGCCGGGGGGGCAGGGCGTCGTCGCCAAGCGGTGCGCCCTGGAGACGGCGCGGATCGAGCGGGCCGTCTACGCGGAGGTCCTCTCCCGGCTGCCCGTGTCCTCCCCACGCTACTACGGGTGGGCCGAGGACCAGGGCGGGGCGCACGGCTGGCTGTTCCTGGAAGAGTGCGTCGCGGAGAAGTACTCCCCGGTCGCGGAGGACCACCGCCGCCTGGCCGGGCAGTGGCTGGGCGTGCTGCACACGTCGTCCGAGCGGCTCGCCGGCACCGTCCCCCTGCCCGACCGGGGGCCGGTCCACTACCGCCAGTGTCTGCGCCGGGTGTACGAGACGGTCACCGGTAACATCGGCAACCCCGCGATCGCCCTCGAGGAGAGGGCGGCGCTGGGGTCGTTCGCGGCGCTGTGCGAATCCCTCGAGGCGCGGTGGCCCGAGGTGGAGAAGGTCTGCGCGCGGATTCCTCGGACACTCGTACACGGCGACTTCATCAAGAGGAACTTGCGGGTGCGGAACGGCGGGGCCGGCCCGGCCCTCCTGCCCTTCGACTGGGAGGACGCGGGCTGGGGGTGTCCGGCGGTCGATCTGGCGCGGCCCTCCCTCGGGGCGGGCGTGGACCTCGCCGCTTACCTGGAGGCGGTGAGCGACCGCTGGCCGGCCGTCGATCTGGCGACGGTCCACCGCTGGGCGGCCGTCGGCACCCTGTTCCGGTTCCTGGCCGGCGCGGACTGGGACGCCCCGAAGCTGGCCACACCCTGGGCCGAAAAGGCGGTGCTGCGACTGACGATCTACCGGGAGACGCTGGGCGACGCCGTCCGGGCGCTCGGCTGGGAGGACGTGACGTCACCGCCCCCGCTCTCGACCCTCCCGGACGGGCACGCGCTGGCGGCCGGTCTGTCGTCCATCCTGTGCGAGTCCGGAGACGCGGACGGGCGGGTGGCCGTCGTGGACCGCCGGCGCAACCCGACCACGAGCACCTTCCCGGGCGAGATCGTGACCTGCCGACTGGCGGACGGTACCGACGTGCGCCTTTTCTGCAAGTACGGGGCCGGCCGTGAGCACAACGCCCACGGCCACCGGGGCGGGGTGGACTACGAGACCGAGGTGTACCGGCGGGTGGTGCGGCCGTCGCGGGCGACAGCGCCCCGGTTCTACGGGGCCCGCACGGACGACGCGACCGGAGAGGTGTGGCTGGTCCTCGGCTACCTGGACGGCGCGGTGCGCCTCCGCGACAAGAAGGAGCCATCCGCCTGGGACATGGCCGCCGCGAGGGTCGGGGACTTCCACGCGGCCCATGAGGTGCCGCCCGCCGGCCCGCGGCCCGACTTCCCGCGTGCCTACGACGCGGACTACTACGCCGGGTGGGCGCGTCGGACCATTGAGTACACGCGCCCGCTGCACCAGGACCTGCCGTGGCTGGACGCCGTCTGCCGTCGCTTCGAGGGCGCTCTGGCACCCCTGCTGGAGCCCTCGCAGACTGTCATCCACGGCGAGTGTTACCCGATGAACCTCCTGTGTCACGGCGGGGAAATCTATCTGGTGGACTGGGAGTCGGCTGCGGTGGGGCCGGGCGAGATCGACCTCGCGACCCTCACCGAGCGGTGTGAAGCGGACATCGCGGGCCGGTGCGAACTCGCCTACTGCCGGGCCCGCTGGCCGCGGGGGGCGCCGGCGTCCTTCGCCCGCCGGCTCGACCTGGCCCGGCTCTACGTTCACTTCCGCTGGCTCGGCGACGGGCCGGGGCGGAAGAAGCCCTGGCGGCTTGAAGAAGTCCGTACACTCGGCGAGCGGTTGGGACTGTTGTAGCGGCCACCCTTGGCAGCCGGTCCGGCCGAGCGAGACCGGCCACACGGGAGATCGTCATGACCGCAGCCACCACGACGCCGACGGAGGAGCACGTGATGCGCGACTGCCTCTCGCGCATCACGTCGGACGTGTTCGACAGCACTTCGCCAATACGCGACGTCCAGAGGACACGCTCCCGGTATTCGAGCTTCTACGGATCCGACGTCCTGACGATCGGGCTGGCGGACGGCACGGAGTTCCGGGTCTTCCTCAAGGACTTCGGCTCGCACCAGCGCGTCAAGGAGGGGCTGAAGGGTCGGCGCGAGCGGGAAGTGGGGGTCTACCGGGACCTCCTCCCGTCGGCCGGACTGCGTACGGCCCACTACTACGGGTCCCACCTGGACGACGCCAGCGGGCGGTTCTGGCTGTTCCTGGAGTACGTGCCCGGGATTCCCGTCGCGCACAAGCCGTTCGAGTACTGGGTGGCGGCCGCGGGCTGGCTAGGTCGCAAGGACGCCCACTTCGTGGGCAGGATCGGTCGGCTGGAATCCTGCGACTTGCTCATGCGGCACGACGCCGACTACTTCCTATCGACCGCCGAGAAGGCGCTGCAGACCTCACGGCAGGTCTCGCCGGACTTCGGCCGGCTGATGGATTCGTTAATGGCTCGGTATCCCCGGGCGGTCGAGGCCGTGGTGAGCAGCCCGCACAAGACCCTCGTCCACGGCACCTACCGGCCGATCCAGATCGTGCTGGACGACCGCGAGGAGCCGCCGCGGCTCTGTCCGGTCGACTGGGAGAAGGCGGCTCTCGGCTCGTGCTTCTTCGACCTCGCCTTCCTGGCCGACGGGTTCGATCCGCCGCGCCTGGCCCAGTTGTTCGGGGCGTACCGGGCCGAGGCGGAGCGGGGCGGCCTTCCGCTCTGCGGTCCGGATGAGATGACGTACCTGGTGGACTGCCACCGGCTGCACCGGGTCTTCAACTGGGTCGCCGTGTGCCTGGAGCGGGGCTTCCCGGCGGAGAAGATCGCCAAACTGCGTGGTATGGCCGAACAGGTGGGTCGGGTCGTCCTGGGGGGGTGATCACGACGTGGTCCGGTCAGCGGATAACTTGGGGGCCACACGCCCGGGACGACCGCCGACGCCGTCGAATCCCGGCGCGGATGGCGAGGTCCGGCTGCGCCGTACGGTCGAGCAGCTCCTGACGCGGGCCGAGGGCCGTGAGGTGCGCGTCCGCGCGCTCGACCGCCGGCCCAGCCCGTTCACCACACTCTTCCCCGCCGAGGTGCTCACGCTGGAACTCTGGGGCGGAAGGGAGGTCTCGCTGTTCGTGAAACAGCTCGGGTCGGAGCAGGCCGACCACCCCGACAAGAAGTGCCGCGACCGGGAGGTGAGAGTTTACGAGGAGTTGCTCGCGGACCCGGCCCTGCCGGTCCCGCGGTACTACGGCTCAGCCCGGAACGGGGAGAGCGGGCGGCTGGAAGTCTTCCTGCAATACGTGGACGATCTCAGCCTGAAGTACCAGCCGGTCACCCACTGGTTGACGGCCTCGCGCCGCCTGGCAGAACTACACGCCCACTTCGCGGCCCGGGCCGCGGAACTGTCGGGACGCGGGTTCCTGCTGCGTCTGGACACCGACTACCTGCGCGGGTGGGCCGACCGGGCAGTCGCAGTCGTCCGGGAACTATACCCGGAATCCGCGGCCGGGCTGGAGGAGGTGGTGCGGGATTACGCGCGGGTCACGGACCTACTGGCCCGCCAGCCGCCGACCCTGGTACACAACGACCTCTCCCCCAAGAACGTGCTGGCGGACCGTTCGGTCTCCCCTGCGAGCATCAGCTTCGTGGACTGGGAGACGGCGGGCGTCGGGTGCGGGGTGTCGGACCTGGTGCACCTGAAGTACGGGCTGGGCCCCGAGGACGACCAGCACATGTGTGCGGCCTACCGGGCCGGGCTGGAGGGGACCGGTCTGGTCCCGGCCGACCCGGGCGAGTGGGACGCGGTGCTGGCCGCCTGCGAGCTACATAAGACGGTTTACCGCCTGGCGTCGTGCCGGGCGTGGGGGCTACCGGCGGCCCGGATCACGGGCTGGGTCGCCGAGGCCCGGGGGTTCCTTTCCCGGGTGTGAGGCAGTGCGCCGCCGATGAAGATTCTGATTGGGGCGGTCATCTCGCTGCACCCCTTCTCCCCCGGCAACGCCTGGAACCGGCTGCACTACGCGCTCGGGTTCCGGGATCTGGGTCACGACGTGTACTACCTGGAGGAGGTGGAGCCGCGGGCCTGCATCGACCGGCACGGCCGGCCGTGCCGGTTCGAGGAGAGCGTGAACCGCGAGTACTTCCGCACGGTGATGGACTCGTTCGGCTTCACGGACCGGGCGTGCCAAATTTACGACCGGGGCGAGGCGACGGCCGGCCTGTCGCTGTCGGCGGTGGCGGCCCTGGCCCGCGAGGCCGACCTGCTCCTCAACATCTCGGGCCACGTGCGAACCCTCGCCGTGCTGGAGAACGCCCGGCTGCGCGTCTACCTGGACCAGGACCCGGTCTACACCCAACTCTGGCACGCCGAGTACGGCAAGGAGTTCAACTTCACCGGCCACGACGTCTATTTCACGGTCGGTCTGAACATCGGCACCCCGCACACGGACATCCCCGACTGCGGGGTCCGGTGGAACCACACACTCCCGCCGGTCGTGCTCGGCCACTGGCCGGTCCGCCACGACCCCGCCGCCGCCAGGTTCACGACGGTCGCCTCGCTGGGACGGTACAGCGATCTGAGCTACCGCGGGGAATGGTATCGGTCCAAGTTCGAGGAACTGATGCGTTACGCCGACCTGCCGCAACGGACCGGGCAGGGAATGGAGGCGGCCCTGAAGGGCTACTCGGAGGACGACCCGGACCTCCGCCCACTGCGGGACGGCGGCTGGTCAGTCTTCGACGCCGCGCGCCTGGCCGACCTGTCCGCCCACCGGGAGTATATCGCCGGCTCCCGCGCGGAGGTTGGCATCGCCAAGCACGCCTACGTGCACGGCCGCTCGGGCTGGTTCAGCGACCGCTCGGCGGTGTACCTGGCCAGCGGCAAGCCCGTGCTGACGCAGGCGACCGGGTTCGAGCGCTACCTTCCTGCGGGCCGGGGGCTGGTGGCGTTCGCCGACGCGGGCGAGGCCGCCGCCGGGGTCGAGAGCATCAACCGCGACTACCCCGCCCACTGCCGGGCCGCCCGCGCCCTGGCCGAGGAGTACCTCGACCACCGGAAAGTGTTACCGGCGCTGCTGGAGGCGTGCTCATGGGTCCCGGCGG
>DATLIF010000289.1:0-8757 GCA_035539575.1 Fimbriiglobus sp.
GTTCGCCACCCCGGAGCACCAGGGGGCGTGCGCCGCCCAACTCTCGCGGCTGGCCGATGCCCTCGGCTGGGAGCCGATGGACGTGTCCGACGAGGTGGCGTAGCGGGATCGCGAAGGCCGGCCGAACCCCCGCTGCACCCGGAAAGGGAAAAAGGGGTCAGGTTGGATTGTTTGAGTGAAGGAAAAAGGGTCAGGTTGGATTGCGTGATAAACCAACCTGACCCCTTTGTTTATAAATGGGTGGAAAAGGGGTCAGGGCGGCCAGTATTGGCCGAAGGTATCATGGCTAAGAAATTGCCATCCGAGAAGGCTACGAAACCCAAAGCAGCGAAGGCCAAAACGGCGCCTGCTCGGGCCAAGATCACAACCATGACTCTGGAGGAAACCCTCCGACAACTTGAGTCGCTGAGCAACGAGAGTGTGCGGGCGTGGAACGCCAAGAACGGCGCGGGTGACAAGCAGTTCGGCGTCAAACACGGCGACATCCGGGTGCTGGCGAAGAAGATCAAGGCCGACCACGAGTTGGCCATGTCTCTTTGGAAGACCGGGAACATCGATGCCCAGTACCTGGCAATCCTCCTGATCAAGCCGAAGGACCTGTCATCCAAAGAGCTGGATCGGCTGGTGCGGTCCGTCACCTTTGCGTGGGTGGCGGACTGGCTCAACAACTATGTCGTCAAGCAACACCCCGACAAGGAAACTCTTCGCCAGGAATGGATGGCCACGGACCACCGCTGGGCGGCTCGCGCCGGCTGGAGCCTCACCGCCGAGCGGGTCGTGAAGAGTCCGGACGGACTCGACCCCCCGGCGCTGTTGGATCGCATCGAGTCGGAAATGGCCGACGCCGCGCCCGAAGTGCAGTGGACGATGAACAGCGCCCTGGCGGAAATCGGAATCCACTTCGCCAAACTGCGCAAGCGGGCCATCGCCATTGGCGAGAAGTTGGGAGTCTATCGGGACTATCCCGTCTCGAAGGGCTGCACGTCCCCCTTCGCGCCGATCTGGATTAACTTCATGGTGAGCCGGCATCCGGGAAAAGGGGTCAGGTTGGATTAATTGGCGAAACGCCATGAAAAACCAACCTGACCCCTTTTCCGCGGACCGCCCGCACGATCGGTCACGCCGGATGGCGAACCGCGGGGTTTTGGGCAAAGCGTCCGGGCCAGATGGCCGATACCGACCGGGAGACTGCCCCGCGGACGGCCCCCACCATGACGCGCACCCGGACCGCCGCCGGCACCCTCCTCGCCGCGCTGGCCTGCGCGCTGCCGGCCGCGTGCCTGACGCCGCGCCAGCCGCCGCCGTCGCCGACCCGCGTGGGCCTCGACACCATCGACCTCATCGACCCGCAGTCCCAGGCCGAGGCCGACCACCTTCTATCCTCGACCGACATCTACCGCCTCGCCGAGGGGGTTCGCAGGCGGGAGCGGCCCGCCCCGGGGGCCAACCGCACCGTCTTGTGCCTCTCCGGCGGCGGCGCGTACGGCGCGTACTCCGCCGGCGTGCTGGTCGGCTGGTCCTCGACCTGCACCCGGCCGCGGTTCGACGTGGTGACGGGGATCAGCACCGGCGCGCTCATCGCCCCGTTCGCGTTCCTCGGGCCGCGGTACGATCCACTCGTCGAGCACTTCTACACCACGACCAAGAGTCGAGACCTGTTCCGTGTTCGACCGCTGCGCGCGCTGCGGTCGGAAGCGGTGGCCGACAACTCCCGGCTGGAGCAACTGGTCACGGAGTTGCTCAGCCCGGAGGTGGTCGGTGAGGTCGCGGCCGAGCACGCCCGCGGTCGGCGGTTGTACGTCGGCACCACCGAACTGGAGAGTCGGCGGTTCGTCGTCTGGGATCTCGGGGCGGTGGCGGCGAAGGGGACGGAGGACGACCTGCGGCTGTTCCGCCAGGTCGTGCTGGCGTCGGCCGCGGTCCCGGGGTTCTTCCCGCCGGTCCACATCCCGGTCGCGGTCAACGGCGAGCGGTTGACCGAGCGGCACGTGGACGGCGGCGTCTCGCAGGCGCTATTCTTTCGCCCGCCGTTCGTTCCGCCGACGCGGTGCGCCGACCCGGCGGCGCGATCGCTGGCGGGCACGGACGTGTACGCGGTCGTCGCGGGGAAGGTGTACCCGGACCCGGAGCCGGCGCGGGCGCGGGCGGTGGCCGTGGCCCGCAACAGCGCCGCCGGGGTCATCCACGCCCAGACCCGCGGCGACCTCGTGCGGCTGTGGACGATCTGCGCGCTGACCGGGATGAACTACCACATGACGGCGATCCCGCCGGAGTATCCGGCCCCGCTGACCGGCACCGCGTTCGAGCCCGCCGAGATGACGGCCATGTTCGAGGAGGGCGTCCGGCAGGTGCGGAGGGGCACCGCATGGCGGCCCACGCCGCCCGGTGTCGAGCCCGGCGAACACACCCCCCAGCGCGGCGGCACCGACCTGGTCGCCGTTCCGGCCCGCCCGCCGGTGCCGTGCCTACTCCCGCCGGAGTAAATCCCAAGTCCCTGCGGGACAAATCCCAAGTCCCTGCGGGACAAATCCCAAATCCCAAGCACCAAATCCCAAACAAGAGCCGTCCTATTTGGGATTTGGTGCTTGGGATTTGGGATTTATCAAGGCTGGGCGTCACCGAACGCCATCGTTCCTTGCACGATCGCCCGCGGGATCACCTTCAGCGCCACCGCGACCCGCACCCGCAGTTCGTCGCCGCCCTCCACCGAGATGGAGAACGCCGACACCTTCTTGTCGTCGGTCCCGAGTGCCCGGGCGGCCTGCTCCCCGGCCTGCGGGTCTACCGCCGCGGCCAGCTTCTGCACCCGGGCCGGGTTGACCACCAGGTCCAGCGCCTTCGCCGGCCCCGGCTTCGCCGCCACCGCGGCCTGGATCGACTCGACCGCCGCGGGGCCGAACGCGACGTGGATCGCCTTCGGGGCGAACGCCACGCACACGCTCGCCTTCTCGCCGAACACCTTCTGCGCCTCCGGTGGCAGCATCGGCCCGGCCTCGATCTGGTGGACGCTCACGTCGCCGGCCTTCGCGGCGTCCAGCTTGATCTGCTTGCGAACCTCCTCGGGAGCCTTCGCGTGCAGCGCGCGCAACTCCTTCTCCAACTTCGCCGGGTCGTCGAACGACACCCCGGCGACGACGGTGAACGTGCCGTCCTTGTCCGGGCCGATGAGCGCCGCCCCGAGGTCGAATTCGCCGGACTTCACCGAGCGGGCCAGCCCGGCGAGCGCCTCGTCGGCCGCGGCCTGGTACTCCTGGGGCACCTCCTGGGCGGCTGACTTGCGGGCCGCTTCCAGGGCGCCGGTGATGGCGTCTCGGACCTCTGGAGTGAACGTCGGCAACTGGGCCAGCAGGGCGGCCGCGGTCGCGTCGCCGATCAGTCCGGCGAACCGGTGTGTGACCGCCTTGCGGGCGGCGACCTCCTTCGCCAGCGCGGTGCCCGGCTTCGCCTTCAGGGTCGTCTCGTAGACGACTTCCTCGGTCGCCTGCTCGTATACCAACCGGACGACCGCCACGTCCCCCTCGCGGTACATCTGCTCGTTCATCTTCATCACGGACTTGACCGCCTCGGCCAGCGGCTCGGCCGCGCCCGGCGGCAACGGCGCCTGCTTGATCTGCTCGGCGGCCTGCTCCGTTTGCTTGAACGCCTGGTCGATCAACTCCTTCGGCAGCCGGCTGTAGTAGGTCGTGTACGCGAACAGGCCGCGCTCGGCCGGGTTGACGAGCTTCGCGGCCGGGACGAGCTTGTCGGCCGCCAGCGCGTCGTCCTTCACGTTGAACCCGATGTGCGCGTACCGGTCGGCGAAGCGCATGCGGACCGGGAACGGGGCCGACTCGCCGTCGCGCGGGTCGATCCGGTAGAGTCCGGCCTTGCCCTCGACCGGCTCGACGTCCAGCTTGACCCGCTTGAGGAACTCGACGAACGCCTTCTCGTCGGTGATCGGGACGAGCAGCACGCCGGTGATGTTCTTGGGATCCTCAAACGTCTCGACCTTGTCGAGGTTGACGTACCCCGCCGCCGGGCGGAGCAGGTCCACGCCATCGAACCCCTTCTCGCCAAGGCCCTCCTTGATGGCCTCCTCCATCTGCTTGACCGCACCGTCGCCGGCGACGGTGCGGACGATGGCCTTGACGTCGGTCAGGGCCTTGCCGAGCGGGGCAAGCTGGGCGGTGACGGCCGGGCCGCTGGTCTTGTCCGCCTGGGCGACGGCCGGCGCGGCGCCGAACGCCAGGGCCGCCGCGGCGGTGAGGAGTCGGAGTTTCATGGCGGGAACCTCCCGAACGGGCGTTTCACGGAACCGCAGGTCATCCTATGCAACCCGGCGAGCGGGGGACGTGAGTCCCCCGAGTGCTTCCCGGGTCGGAGTGCTCCCGAATCCACCAGTGAGCGTAACCTCTCCGATCGCGCGGCAGGGTGGCTGATGTGTGAAGCACTCGGGGGACTCACGTCCCCCGCTCGCCGGGTTGACTAGAACAACCTCGACTCACCCGAGAGGTCCGCCATGAGCCACGCCGACTTGCACCGCCGGGCCGTCGAGTTCTTCCGTGCCGCGCAGGACCGCATCTGTTCCGCCCTGGAAGCCGCCGACGGACCAGGCCGGTTTCGGGAGGACGCCTGGGACCGCCCCGGCGGCGGCGGCGGGCGCAGCCGGGTGCTGGAGGAGGGCGCCGCCTTCGAGAAGGCCGGCGTCAACTTCTCCGAGGTCCACGGCGAGTTCTCGCCGGAGTTCGCGAAGCAGGTGCCCGGCGACGGGCTGGCGTTCACCGCAACGGGAGTGAGCCTGGTGCTGCACCCGCAGAGCCCGCTGATCCCGACCGTGCACGCCAACTTCCGGATGCTGACGCACGGCAGCCGGGCGTGGTTCGGTGGCGGCGCGGACCTGACGCCGTACTACCCGGTCCGGGAGGACGTGGTCCACTTCCACCGGACCTGGAAGCAGGTCTGTGAGGAGTACGCGCCGACGGTCGATTACGCGAAGCTGAAGAAGGACTGCGACGACTATTTCCATCTGCCGCACCGGCAGGAGGCGCGCGGGGTGGGCGGCATCTTCTTCGACTACTTCGACGGCGGCGACCTGGAGCGAGCGTTCGCGTTTGTACGCGATGCGGCCGACCAGTTCCCGGCGAGCTACGTCCCAATCGTGGAGCGCCGCAAGGGGCAAGAGTGGACAGCAGAGCAACGGCGATTCCAGGAGTATCGCCGCGGCCGGTACGTGGAGTTCAACCTGCTCTATGACCGCGGGACAGTGTTCGGGCTGAAGACGCAGGGCCGGACCGAGAGCATTCTGATGAGCCTGCCACCGGTGGTGCGCTACGTCTACGACTGGCACCCGCAGCCGGGTACGCCGGAGGCGGAATTGACCGAGTACTGGCTCAAGCCGAGAGATTGGGCGGGGGAGGAGGCTTGACACTGACCTGGCGAACGGCCGGCGTAAGCCGGCTGGTGATGCGGTTCCTACCAGCCGGCTTACGCCGGCCGTTCGCCAAGTATCAGGCTCTCGGAAACTCCCCTTGCCCTCGCCGCAAACCCTGGCTATTCCCCCGCCGCGCCCTTTGGGGGGACCGGGCGCGCACGGGGAGGGCCGGCCGTGGCCGACCGGGACGCCGGGCTGGTGGTCGAAACCGCCTGCCTGACGAAGATCTACCAGAACCGCCAGATCGCCCTCAACGACGTCACCCTGACGATCGAACCGGGCTGCGTCCTCGGCCTGCTCGGGCCCAACGGCGCCGGCAAGACCACCTTCTTACGTCTGATTCTCGGACTGCACCGGCCGACCGCCGGCTGGGCCAAGGTGTTCGGACGGTTCATGTCCGCCAACGCCGCCGACCTGCGACGCCGGATCGGCTACATCCCCACCAATCCGCAGTTCCCCAAGGGCATGAGCCCGATCAGCTACCTCGACTACATCGGGCGGCTGTTCGGAATGCCGCGCGACTCGCGCAAGCCGCGCCTCGCGTCGCTCATCCGCGCCGTGGACCTGCTGCCGCACTCCGGTGAGCCGATCGCCTACTTCACCCCCGGCATGACCGCGCGCCTCGCGGTCGCGGTTAGCCTCATCAACGAGCCGGACCTGCTTATCTGGGACGAGCCAACCCACGGGCTGGACATCGAGGCCCGGCGGTCCATGCTCGAACTCATCAAGACGCTGGCCGCGGAGAAGACGCTGATCCTCTCCAGCCACAACCTCTCGGACGTGGACGAGGTGTGCAACCACGCCGCGGTACTCAACAAGGGGCAGATGATCTTCCGCGGGTCGCTGCAAGACCTCAAGGGCCGCATCCGCCGCAACCACTACGAGCTGGACCTGGAGGGGGACCAGAAGTCGATCAGCAAGACGACCGGCCTGCTGCGCGGGATGAAGGAAGTCGTCTCCGCGTCCCTGCGGCACCGGCGGCTGGACCTGAAGCTGACCGACGAGGTGTCCAACACGGCGGTGCTGGCGCAGGTGTTCCAGACGCTCTGCGATAACAAGGTGGCACTGATTAGCGTCCGCACCGTCGGCATGCAGACCGAGCAGGCGTATCTGGATCTCGTCGAGAAGGAAGAGTCCCGCGGGTTCACCCGGCTGTACTCGCCGGCGGAAGCGGCCTGAGCAGCAGGCTCGGCAAAGAATATTGACAAAGGTTCAGGTGTACGAAATACTCGTATCCGGCCGATACTGTACGGCCGGTCATCGAACCCGAACCCAGGAGCGAGCCATGTCCGTCAAGCCGATCCCCAACGGGTATCACACCGTCACCCCGTACTTCACGGTCCGCAACGCGGCCGCGGCGCTGGACTTCTACAGGACGGCGTTCGGGGCGACCGAGGTGATGCGGTTCGACATGCCCGACGGCGGGGTGGCCCACGCCGAGATCCAGATCGGCGACTCCAAGCTGATGCTGGGCGACGAGAACCCGGACTTCGGGAACAAGAGCCCGCAGACCCTGGGCGGGACGGCCGGCGGTCTGTGCGTTTACGTCGAGGACTGTGACGCGGTGTTCGAGAAGGCCCTGGCCGCCGGCGCGACCGTGATGAAGCCGATGGCCGATCAGTTCTACGGCGACCGCAACGGGACGGTGATCGACCCGTTCGGCCACGCCTGGACGATCGCCACCCACAAGGAAGACTTGTCGATCGACGAGATGAAGGCCCGGATGGCCGCCATGATGCAGCCGGAGGCGGCTTAACGCCGAGTCGTCAAGTCCTCAAGTCGTCAGGTCATCAGGTCGGAACACCGACCGGCCTCGACTTGATGACTTGACGACCTGACGACTTGAGGACTGGTGCGAGCATGGACGCCCCGACGACCGCCACGGTGAACGTGACCATCCGGTTCAACCGGTTCCTGCCGTACTGGGCGGTGTTGCAGACCGACCTGCGGCAGACGGTGCGGAGCTGGGTCTATCGGCTCTGGGTGTTGATGGTGCTGGCGGCGGCGGCCGGGTCGGTCGTGTACAAGATCGGCGCCCAGCGCGAGGCCGGCATCGTCCAGGCCGCGTCGGTGCAGACCGGCGACTTGCTTCGCGGGCTAGTGGCCGTCAGCCTGGCGCTGGTGGCGCTGCTGGCGGTCGGCAGTGTCAGCTCGGAGCGATCGACCGCGGCGGACGCGATCCTCAGCCGCGGGATCAGCCGGCACCAGTACTTCCTGGCCAAGCTGCACGCCCGGGTGGTGGTGGTGCTGGTCACGTTCGCCGCGCTGGCGACGGTGGTGCTGCTGGCCCATCACTTCCTGTTCGACTCCGACCTGTCGCTGACCGGTGGGTTCGCCGCGGTCGTGATGGTGGCCGCGGTGCTGCTGGTGGTCGTCTCCTGGGGCGTGACCATTGGCGCGCTCTCCAACGGCACGGTGATCGGCATCACGCTCTTCTGGCTGGCGCTGTACGGCGGCATCTTCCTGCTGTCGCTCTTGCCCGAGCCGTACCCGACGCCGGACCGGGTGCTCGCCCGGCTGAAGTTCGTCCTCCGCGGTCAGTACGACCCGGCGATCGTGACGCAGATGGTGGCCGCGTCGGCGGTCCTGAGCGGACTGGCGGCGGCGGTCGGGCTGGTCGGATTCAGCCGCCGGGACGTGTGAGCGGCCCTCAGCCGTCCTTGATCTCGAACGTCGCGATCAGCATGATTACGCCGATCACCAGGATCGACAGCCCCCACAGCCAGGCGTCGGCGACGAGCAACAGCGCGCCGATCAGGAGCACCGTCATGGTCAGGCCGAACCGCAGCACCGGGTTCAGCCCGCCCCACCACGCGAAGAACTCGTAGTCGAACACGTCTACTCCCCGATGACCTTGACCAGCACCCGCTTGGGCCGGCGGCCGTCGAACTCGCCGTAGAAGATCTGCTCCCACGGGCCGAAGTCGAGCCTCCCGGCGGTGATCGCTACCACCACTTCGCGGCCCATGACCTGCCGTTTCAGGTGCGCGTCGGCGTTGTCCTCGCCGGTGCGGTTGTGGGCGTAGGTCTGCGGGCTGGCGTCGAACGGGGCGAGTTGCTCCAGCCACGTCTTGTAGTCGGCGTGCAGCCCCGGCTCGTCGTCGTTGATGAAGACCGACGCGGTGATGTGCATCGCGTTGACCAGCACCAACCCCTCGCGGACGCCGCTGCGGCGGACCGCGTCCTCGACCTGCGGGGTGATGTTCACGAACCCCACCCGGTCCGGCAGGGTGAACGTCAGGTACTCCGTCAGCGACTTCATCGGCGGCCCCCGGGTGTCCTCCCGGTCAGCATAACGACGCCGCCCGCCGACACCGGCGGGCGGGGGGTCGTTTCGGCGCGGTCCGG
>DATLIF010000290.1:0-5793 GCA_035539575.1 Fimbriiglobus sp.
TCCCCAGCGGGGAGAGGGGGACCAGACGGTGGGCCTCGAAGACTCGACCCACCCTACGGGAGATCACTTCTTGGCTTTCTTCTCCGCCGGCATCGCGTGTTCCCAGTGGGTAATCATGATGTAGTCGTCGTACCGCCAGACCCAGATCGGGTCGGCGCCCACCACGACGTACCGCTCCCGCACCTCCTCGTGCGGATTGCCCAGCGTCAGCCGGACCGCGAAGCACCACGGGGCGTCGGCCGGGACCGGGCCGAGGACCGCGAACTCACTTAGCGTTCGGCCCTTCGCTCGCAGCTCGTCGGCCACCAGCACCGGCGGTTGGGTGTCCGGCACCGTCTGGGACTTGTCCCCGCGCTTCCATGCAGCCAGGTACTTCTCCAGCGCCGCCCGGGCCGCGGCCTCGGGCGGGATGAAGTCCTCGTTTCGCTGGCCCCCGCCGCAGCCGAGGGCCGCGACCGCCAGCAGTGCGCCGAGCCGCCTCACATCCCCGCCCCCGAGACCTTCTTGTAGTCCTCGTCCCGGTAGACCCACAGCGGGTCGATCCCGACGACGACGTACCGCACCTCCAGCGGTGCGCCCTGCGTCGGCGTCAGCCGGACCTTGAACGTCCGCGGCCCCGGGCCGGCCGCGTCCTCGCCGAGGACCTCGTAGGCCGTGATCTGCTGCCCGGCCTTCCACTTCGAGTCCAGGACCTCGACGGCCGGCGAGGTGCCGGGCACGGTCCCCGGCTTGTTCCCCGCCTTCCAGTGGTCCAGCGCCGCCACCAGCGCCTTGCGCGCGTTGTCGGCCGGCGGCGTGAAGTCCTCTACCTTCCCGCCCGGCGCGCAGCCGGCCAGCAGGAGCAGCGCACCGGTCAGTGCCAGCGGTCGCATCGGTACGCCCCTTACTCGTTGGTCGAAACTTCGCCGCCCCGGATGGTGCCCATCGACCGCCACGCCTGAACGCTGACCGAGTCGCGGACGAACCGGACCGAGCCGTCACCCAGGGCCGCGTTCACCCCGCCGGAGTGGTTGCTGGACGGCGGCACGACCATTGCCATGTTCGACATGTTGCCGGGGAACCCAATACCGGCGCACGTCGTCTTGTTTGGCGTCTCGCAGTGGTTGTAGGTGGTGCAGCACATCTCCCCCATCACCCAGCTATAGCCCTGCTTGCTGGTCAGCGGGGTCGCGGTCAGCGGGTTGAGCGCCCGGCAGGTGCTGACCGAAGTGTCCATCGTGGTCTGGTTCGGCATGGTCTTCATGTCCCGCCGCGGGTCCGGGTTCCCCTGGCCGCGGAGCTTCTCGCTGAACACGCAGGTGTTCGACGTGCCGTCGCCGAAGTCGGTCATCTTGGTCTTGCTGAGGTAGTACAGCGGGCCGTCCGGCTTCTCGGTGGGGGCGGCGGTGCTCGGCTGCGACTCGGTCAGGTCGCACATGAATTGCACCCCCTGGCTGGCGAGGTAGTTGTTCTGGCCCGGCCAGTCGCCCGGGGCGGACGCCCCGTCCGACGGGCACAGGAAGGTCACGACCCGCGCCCGCGAGGCGGCGGCGTTGGCCCGGTCGGGGTTCTGCCAGGCCGGCATGAAGGCGATCACCCCTTCCATCCCCGGCGTCTCCGGCGGCCGGGTGAAGTCGATGCTCGCGTACAGCGGCCCCTGCTCGATGTACGGCAACAGTCGGCTGTGGACCGACCACCGGGCGTAGACCACGGCCCCGGAGTACGACGGCCCCTTGCCGGCCGGGAACGCCTGGTGGGTGTCGTGGTAGTTGTGCAGGGCCAGCGCCAGTTGCTTGAGGTTGTTCTGGCACTGGGCGCGGGCGGCGGCCTCGCGGACCTTCTGGACCGCGGGCAGGAGCAGACCGATCAGGATCGCGATGATGGCGATCACCACCAGCAATTCAATGAGAGTGAAGGCGGAACGATTGCGACGCATGACTCGTCCTCTCGTGGGCGTGGCGGCTCGGAACGAACTCGGAATGATGACAGCCGGGCGGAGCCCCCGCGACGAAGCGCGGGCCGGCGTGACCGCCTCAACAGCTTAGAAGATCGGTACCGCACTCGCGGCGTGCGGACTGGACGGGATCAGCGCGGGGGGTGGTAGATCGGGTCCGGGTAAGGGGCCGGACTTCGGGCGTCAGGCTCGCCGGGGTCGCGTTGGGATGCGTGGCCCGACTCGTTCAGTGTCGGCTGGCTCCAGAGGGCCGTCTGGCCGCGATGCTCCGGGGTCGCCACCGGTATGGAGGCGGTGGCCGGGATCTGCCGCCCGGTGCATTCTGGCCCCAGGCACGGTCGCGGGACTGGCGTCGGCACCGGCGGCAGCACGTCCACCCGGGATGCCGGGAGGAGGACGTGGTCGCCGCAGCTGGCGACCGCCTGCGGCGACACCAACAGGACGACCCCGAGCGCTACGAGAGCGCCCACGGTCGGAGACCTGTACCTGATGTCACCCGGCATTGCGAGAGCCGATGGGTTGTGCGGATGCCGCCTGGATCGCAACCGAACCGCTGACGGATCGGGCATTTAGACCGGCATTCCAACCTCAAAGCGTAATCGGGGGCCGTGGCAACGTCAACAGATTCTGTGTTGTGCAGCGGTTCGAGGGGTCAGGCCGCCAGAGCGCCAAGAGCGCCAAGAGCGCCAGTGCCACCCCCCCTCGACCGATCCGGCCGAACACCCCACCCCGGCATGACTTCCGACGATCCCTGGCGACAGTCTGACCGACATTTTTTTGTCGTCGGGGACAGCCAGCGGAGGGCTTTCGCCCGGAAGCATGCTCCGGCGGCGAACGGGTCCGGGATGACTTCCGAAAAAAGTTCCCGGCCCTGTCGATTGCCGGACCCCCTGTTCGACGTCGATGTAGAGCCGGGGACCGGCTCCGAACTCGAAGGGAGACGACGATGCGGTTCATGCTGCTGGTCAAGGCGAGCAAGGACTCCGAGGCCGGGGTGATGCCGGGCGAGAAGCTGCTGGCCGATATGGCGAAGTTCAACGAGGAGATGGTGAACGCCGGGGTGATGCTGGCGGGCGACGGGCTTCATCCCAGCTCGAAGGGGGCGCGGGTCAAGTTCGGCGGCGGCAAGGTGACCGTGACCGACGGGCCGTTCGCCGAGACGAAGGAGCTGATCGCCGGGTACTGGCTGATCCAGGTGCAGTCGAAGGAGGAGGCGATCGAATGGGTCAAGCGATGCCCGGCCCCGATGGAGGGCGGCGAGGGCGAGATCGAGATCCGCCAGATGTTCGAACTGTCCGACTTCGAGCCCAGTGCGGCGATCGATCACCACAGTCGGCTGCGCGACCAGATGGGGCAGAAGTGAAACTCCCAGGCCCGAGACGTGATCCCAACCGCGAGGAGATCGAGCGATGCGAGTCGAACCATACCTGTGCTTCGAGGGCCGCTGCGAGGAGGCGATCGAGTTCTACCGCCGGGCGGTCGGCGCCGAGGTCGTGAATCTCGTGCGGTTCCGGGACATGCCCGGCACGCCCCCGCCCGGGGCGATCCCGCCCGGGGCCGAGGACAAAATCATGCACGCCTGCCTCCGCGTCGGCGACTCGACGGTGATGGCGTCCGACGGCCGGTGCGACGGGAAGGCGACTTTTTCCGGAGTGAATCTGTCCATCACGATGGCCGACCCCGCGAAAGCCGACCGGGTGTTCGCCGCGCTGTCCGACGGCGGGCAGGTCCAGATGCCGCTGGGCGAGACGTTCTGGTCCCCGAAGTTCGGCATGGTGATCGACCGGTTCGGCGTGTTCTGGATGGTCAACGTGGCGGTGTAACGGCCGACGGCAGCGGTCGCGCCGGGCCATGCCCACGCCGAGCCGTGGGCATGGCACCCCACCTTTTGCCCGGCGGGTCGGCGCCTATTCTCCCGACGCCGTCGGCTCCACCCGGTAGACCCGGTACGCCGTCCCGTCGCTCACCGGCTTGAGCCGCCGCGAGGTCACGTCCAGCCCGGCCGGCACCACGACGTGCGTCACCCCTTCCGCCGTCACCTCGGCGAGCGCCCCCGACGCGTCCCAATCTTCAGTCGCGTACCAGCGCGCCGCGTTCGCCACTCGGTGGTGCCACTCCAGCACCTCGTCGTCTCGGTACGGGATCGACTTGAAATCGACATACGCCGCCGCCCCGGTCCCGAGCCGGAACCGCATCAACTCGAAGATCGCCGGCCGGTCCGACGGCCGCACCGGCACGAACGACGAGGACGCGCTGCCGCGGCCCGTCGGCGGGTCCGGGAAGTCCGCCGGCAGCAGGTACACCTCGCCCGGCTTGCGGTCCGCTGCCACCCGTCGTAGCAGTTCGGCCTCCGCCGCCGTCTCCTGGTAGCCGAGCCGCTGCGCGTAGACGACGCCCGCGCCAGCGGCCGCGGTGATCGCCAGCAGACCGCTCACGATGAGCAGCCACCGCGACGGGGTCGTGCGCTCGGCCAGTCGCGCCAGGCCCGCCAGCGCGGCGCCGGTGGCAATCGGCACGAGGACCGCGGAGACTCGCCACGGGAACAGCAGCGCCAGGGTCGCACCGTCCGTGAGCAGTTGCACGATGGTCAACGCCAGCGCGCCGCCCGCGGCCACCGCCAGCGGGACGAACAGCGGCGTCCGGCGGAACGCGGCGACGCCGGCGGCCAGCCACAGCAGTTGCAGCGCGGCGACCCAGTCGAGCCACCGCGAAACCACCGTGTGGTGCGGGATGCGGACCCAGGCGAGGATCGCCTGCGCCTCGGCGAACCGGGCCGGGTCGGTCGGGGCGAAGACGGCCAGCGTGTACGCCAGCACCGGCGCCACCCCGGCCAGCGCGACCGCCCCGGTCGCGACCGCGGCCCGCGTGCGGCCGGCGCGCCACAGCCCGAGTATCATCCCGGCGACGAGCATCCCGGCCGGCAGCAGATAAGTCGAGTGCATCGCGCACGCCGCCGCCGCGAGCAACCCCGCGGCGACCGGCCGCCCATTGGCGAACGCCGCTAGGGAAGAAAGCAACAGCACCCCGAACACCGACGGTTGCAACCCGGCCCCGAGTAGATACTGGTTGGCCACCCCGGCCTGGAAGTACCACGGGTAATCGACGCCAACGAGCCACACCGACGCGGCGCGGACGATCCCCGCATGCACCACGATCAACCCGGCGGCAAGTGCGGCCCGCCCGGCGGTCGTGACCGGCCGGAACGGCAGCGCCGCGACGACGCCCCACAGGCTCAGGAAGTACACGACGAGCAGTACGACGAACGCGGCGTGGAACGGCCATTCGCCGAGGGCGCGGTACGCGACTTCGACGAGCGCGGAGAACGCCGGGGTGGGGTCAGCGGTGTTGGCGAGCCAGTCGCGTCCGAGGTCGCCGTACCCGGCGGCGGCGAGACCGTGGAGGAAGTACTGGTTCTGGTTGGAGTAGTACAGCGGCGGCTGGGTGTGCGCGGCCGCGAACAGCACGGCTCCGACGAACGGCACCCAGCGGCCGGGGGAGGGCGGGGGAGTCATCGCGCTATTGCACGGACCGCCGGCCGGTGCGGACAGGGTGAGATGGGAGGTCGGCAAGAACTCGGGCCGGGCTGTTGCACCGTCGGCGATGGGACGGCTACCCTTGATAGACCTGTTGACCCGGAGCGCCAATGTCGCCCCGCGCCAGTCTGGCGATGCTCGTTCTCGCCGTCATGCCGGCCGCTGGCGAGGACCCGGCCGTCACCGCCGCCCGGGATCGGGAGCAGGCGGTCCACACCGCGCGGTTCGAGGTCCACGTCCGGGAAGTCCACGCGAAGGGGTCGAGAAGCGACCGGGTCGTCGGCCCGTTCCTCAACCCGGTGCCGGCCGAGGAGGTCGTCCTCGAGT
>DATLIF010000291.1:0-2035 GCA_035539575.1 Fimbriiglobus sp.
CGGGCGGCCTCGGCGGGCCGAGGTCCGGGCTGGGCGTGCGGCCCGGCGTGGGCGTTGGCGGATTCGGCCCCAGGCGCTGACCGTCAACAGGCACTCGGCCCGGCGCGGGCGCCGGATTTCGGCTTCTGTCGCAGGCCGGGCCGACCTGTAATCGCAAATCGCAACGCCGAACCATCGGCTGCAGCTGACCCGGCCGCACGGAGCGTTTCTGGACCCCACAGCTCCACGAGTGCGGCCGGGACAGCCGAGCCGGGCCGACTATGAAGCCGCGTGTAGGTCAAGTCAGTTGAGCGATTTTCTCTGGTCGTTTCGTCTCGCGAACGGCCCTCACCCGTGCCGGAGCCGTTCGCGGGACGACACGACCCCTCACGCCCCGGCCGCCGACCGGGACAACACCGCACCGCGTCGGTCAATCCTGCGAGGACCGCACTCGACTATCCGAGGTCTCGGACGCACCACCCAGGGTTCCGCGCCCGGCTCCACCCATTCGTTCGTCTTCCAGTTCGTCTTCCGCTCGTACTACCGAATCGACAACGCCGGGCTGACGACCGGTTGGAAGGTGCGGTACTTCGAGTTCCTCGACCGGAGGGGGAGCGAGTTGAGGACGATCCTGGAGGGGCTGTATCAGTTCCCAACGGCGGGGAAGGTGAAGAGCCTCCAGTTCAGCTTCGCCACGAAGCTGTTGCACACACTCGACTCGAGCCGGCCGATCTACGATTCCCAGGTGGGCAAGTTACTCGGCCTGCCGGTCAAGAAAGGGAAGGACTTCGCCGCCAACGTCGACTCTTGCGTCGCCGTCTACGAAGACCTTCACGAGGCGCAGCGGCAACTCCTACTGGACGCAGGCGTCAAGAACCGGATTGCGGCATTGAAAGCCCTCTACAACTCACAGATCGGCGACGAGAAGGCGCTCGATTTCCTGCTCTGGAGTGTCGGCTAGAAACGGTGGATCGGACCAGAGGACAGCAGCGCGCTGGCGGTCTGGAAAAGGCAAGGGACGCCGACTCCAGTCGCCGGAAGCGTCCGGCCATCACTGCTACGGCCCGCCCGAACCGGAGACGACGATCCGGCCCGGCCTCCGGGCGAAATCGGCGTGATCGTGCCGGGTCCGGCGACCGCCGCTTCTGCCCCGGCGTGTCCCCCTCACAAGTCCTTCGGGCCTTCACCGGCTGCGGGTGCGGTTGGCGGTGCCTCGATCTCCCGGAGCAAGCCGTTCAGGTCGAGCCGCCGGGTGAACATCGCCAACTCACCGCCCGGCGTCCGGGGCCACGGCTCCGACGGGCGGTCCCGATACAGTTCCACGCCGTCGTCGTCGGGGTCGCGCGGGTACAGCGCCTCGCCGGCCCCGTGGTCGCTCGCCCCGTCCAGCGGCACGCCCGCTTCCAAGACACGTCGAAGGTCGTCGGCCAGCGCCTTCCTCGTGGGGTAGAGGCTGGCGGTGTGGTACAGGCCGGTGGTTCCCGCGGCCGGCAGCGACCCGACGCGACTCTCCCAGGTGTTCAACCCGGTGTGCTGGTAGCCGCCGGCCGTGACGAACGTCGACTGCGTGCCCTACCGCCGGGTCAACTCGAAGCCCATCACGCCGCAGTAGAACCGCAGCGCACGCTCCAGGTCGGCCACCTTCAGGTGAACGTGGCCGATGCGAACGCCCGGATCAATCGGGCGGGACGGGTCGCCGGTGGTCGTGGCGTCACCCCTTGCGGCCCGCCGCCGCCTCCTGCTCGATCACGGCCTCCAGCGTCTCTCGGCTCTGCAAGCCGGTCAGCACCTGGTCGCCGATCACGAACATCGGCACGCCGGTGACGCCCGCCTCCTCGTCCGCGTGCCGCAGCGCCCGCCGGTGGGCCTCCTGGTACTTCCGGGTCCGCAGCGCCTCCCCGAACTCCCGCTCGTCCAACCCGACCTCGCCCGCCAGCTTCGTCAGCACGCCGATGTCGCCGATGTCCCGGCTCTCCACGAAAAAGGCTTCGAGAACACGGTGGTTGTACTCGTTGCCCCGGCCGTGTTCCCTGGCGTACTGGAACCCCTCGAACGC
>DATLIF010000292.1:0-2786 GCA_035539575.1 Fimbriiglobus sp.
ACGCTCGAAGTGGCTGGAACACTGGTTCCGCCGACCAACTATCGTCTGATGACGCTCCAGTCGCTGGACGCCGCGATGGCTACGCCGCCAACCGATCCGAATCACTTTAACTTGCCAGCGCCGCACATCGGGGCGGGGCATAGTCCACCTGTAAGTGGGACCGCTCCTAACCCCAAAGCAACACTTGTTACCAATAAGTTCGCCTTCCAGGCGCAGCCGCGGCCGTTGCTGGGCGAGCCGACCGTGCAGCTCACCGGCAACACGGTCATCGACTTCCGGGACGCGTTGACACCGACTGCACTCCCTCTGACTACGACGGGTGTTTTCCCGCAGCCGCCATTGAACCAACCGACTACCGAGCAGCGGTTCTTCGACATCCTGTTCACGCCGTCCGGGGCGGTGGTGGCCTCGGTCGCCGACCCGGGGCTGATCTTCCTGTGGGTCCGCGACCCGGACCTGACGCCGCACCCGCGGCAGCCGGACGACGCCACCGGGTACAACATGGCCGGTGAACAGGTGCTGGTGACGATCAACACGCAGACCGGGCTGATCTCGACGCACCCGGTCAAGCCGCCGCCGTATGCGGACCCTGTGAACGAGCCCTACCAGTTTGCCCGGGACGGGGCCAGTTCGGGGCTGTGACCCCGACCAGCGAGGAGACAGCGATGGTCCGACGAAGCCGAACCCGCGCGGGCGTGACCCTCCTGGAGGTGCTGGTTGCCATCTTCGTGATGGCGATCGGGATGCTGGCCATCCTCACGCTGTTCCCGCTCGGGGCCATCAACATGGCCCAGGCGATCAAGGACGACCGCACCCGCCAGACCGCCGACCAGGCCGACGCGTTCATGCGCATGTACTGGCTCAACAGCGTCGCGACCCTGCCGGGCACCCCGAACCGGGACGACATGCTGGCCAACTCCCTGGCCAACCCGAACCTCGTCCCGCCCGACCCATTCCCGTCGGTGCCGTTGGCCAACAACCAACTGAAGTACGGCACGACCCCGGAAGTCTTCCCCCCGGTCGCCATCGCCTCGCAGCCAAGCTACCCGGTGCTGATCGACCCGCTGGCGTTCTTCGCCGAAGCTCCGGGAGGCCAGCCTCGGTTCTGGGTGGCCAGAGGGAGCACCAACGCCGGGCTGCTGATCCCGCGGCGGAACCTGAACATCGCGATCCCACCGAACATACCGCCCTCGACTCCCGCGATCATCTCGCAACTCGCGGTCCAGACCTGCTGCATGGTCGATGACATGACGTTCCATGAGAACGGGTCGCCCGACCCGGGCCTGCTGCGGCAGGGCCGGTACTCCTGGGCGGTGATGCTCCGGCGGCCGCAGAGCAGCCAGCCGAACACCGCCACCATGACGATCCTGGTGTTCGAGGGCCGGCCGCCGCTGCTGGCCACCCCGGGCGACGAGGTGATGCTGCAAGGCGCGGCCAATGTGTCCGTCACCGGCACGCGGACCATCAACCTCATGGTCCCGACGCGGACCACCGAGCAGACGCCGCTGATCCGCAAGGGCGGCTGGATCCTGGACGGGACCATCGACCCCGCGGCCGGCATCCGCAACGCGAACTTCTACCGCATCGCCGGCGTGACCGAGGGGACGCCCGACCCGGCGACCGGCCGGACCCCGTTCGCCCTCGACCTGCAGACCGACCTCAAGCCGACCAGTGGCACGCCGCAGATTTACCTGTTCGCCGGGCTGTCCGAAGTGTTCGAACGGCCACCGCTGACGGCAGCGACCCAGTAACCCGTACACTCCCGTCGCCCCTGACCGGAGGCTGACATGAGACGCACCGCCCGACTCTCCGACCCGCGACCCGGCTTCACCCTGGTGGAGTTGCTGGTGGCGATGGCACTGATCATCATGATCATGGCCATCCTGTCCGTCGCCTTCCAGGTCGGGATGGACACCCTCAGTCAGCTCAAGTCGATCGGCGGGCTGTCGGAGCAACTCCGTACCGCCCAGGCGATCCTGGAGCGCGACCTCCGGGCCGACCACCTGGAAGACCCGACCGGCAGCCCGATGCGGGTCAGCGCGTTCCTGCCCCGCACGCCAGCGCCCGGCAACCCCAACCCGAATCCCCAGGCGTGGACCGGCCTGAACCGCGGCTACTTCAACATCGTCCAGCGGCACATGGGGAGCGGAACGACCGGCGTCAACTCGAACGAGGGGATGGACGGCGAGATCACCTCGTGGCGGGGGAGCAGCGAGGTCTTCCCCGACGGGAGCTTCCGCAGCCCCGGCTCGCACATCCTGCGGATGACGGTCCAGCTCTCCGGCCAGTCCGCCCAGGAGATATTCGTGGCCGACGCACCGGCCGGCCTGGCCGGCGGCAGCCTGTCGTCGTTCACCCCGCCGGGCGCCCCCAACTCGGTGGTCAGCCGCTGGGCCGAGGTGGTGTACTTCCTCCGGCCCAACGGGCAGTTCACGACGTCGAACGACCCGAACACCCCGCCGCTGCCAATGTACACCCTCCACCGCCGGCAGCGGGTGCTCGCCGACGGCCCGGTGCTGATCAACACGACCGGGCCGGCCCCGAGCGGCCTGCCGGCGAACTTCCCGGACCTGAGCTGGCGGGTCAAGGATGCGGGCGACCCCCCGGCCGCCGCGAACCGACTGAACACGCCGGCGGACATCACGAACCCGGTCAACCGGCTCGGCGGCGCCGCCGACCCGACCGTCCCGGCCCCCAAGGCGTTCCCCGACCCGCTACTGACGGCCGACCACCCGTGCATCAGCCCGCCGACACACCAGTGGCCGACCGGGCCGCCGGGGCCGGCA
>DATLIF010000293.1:0-9590 GCA_035539575.1 Fimbriiglobus sp.
CCCCGTGCCCGTCATTAACGAGCAACTCGCACCCCTGGACCGTCGCTGACCCGCCGTCAGCCACACGGACCGCGGCGGCGGCAAATCCCGTCATGGTCAAGTCACGGATCACCACGTCGGTCTGGCCATCCACGTTCAGGCCGTATTGAACCGTCTTCCCGCCAGAGAGCGTCAAGCTCTCGGACGTCGGCCCGAGGATCGACAGCGGCCCACAGTTGCTCGAGATGATCGGCAGAAGCCCGAACTTCGACAGGCTGATGGTGTGGCTCCCGGCACCGAGGTTGAAGGTGATCTCATCCGGGTCGGTCGGGCTGCCGGCGGCGGCGTCACTGGTGACCTTGTTGAGGGTCGCCGCGAACATGGCCTCGCGCAGGCTGGTATTTCCGTCCGCGACGAAGCCGTCGTCCGTGGTGTTCACGACGTAGGCGGTCGGCACCGCCCGGTCTTCCAGGTACTCCAGTCTGGGTGAGAACGGCTTACGAACCCGGTTGGCGGATTGCGTCCTGGTGCTGTTCTTGCTGTGCCTGGACATGGTTGAACCTCGGCTCGGCGGTGCGCGGTGAACAGCCCAGCCCCTGCGCGTCGCGAGGACGGTTGGACGCGCCTTCACCGACCCGCGACGTGCGGCCCGACCGTCGGACGCGCGTGTGCCAGGAGCGGTGTTGATGATCAGGTGGACCGTCAGGACCGGAAAACGCCGCATGCGGAGACTCGCACCGGCAGCGGCCCGTGAGCCAGTGCGAAATCAGGCGACGCGGCGCCTCACGGAATTGGTGGAATGGTGGACGGTCAGGGTCTGACCGCACCGTCCCGAGGGTTAATGTGAGATGAGAAAAATCTCAGAAGATTCTTGTCTGTGTGAACGCGAGGGAGTATACGGGAAGCGCTGGGAAGTGTTTCGGCTTTCCGGTCCTGTCTCTACAACCTCTTCTTTTGTGGGTGTCATCATGCGGATGCCCAGTCTTGTCAGGAGCCTCTGGCGCCGTCCGGGGTTCACTCTGATCGAACTGTTGGTGGTGATCGCGATCATCGCGATCCTGATCGGCCTGCTGTTGCCCGCCGTGCAAAAGGTGCGCGAGGCCGCCGCCCGCGTCAAGTGCCAGAACAACCTCAAGCAGCTTGGGCTGGCCTGCCACAACTACCACGACGTGATGGGCTTCCTGCCGACCGCCGGGTCGTCCGAGGGCAAGCCGTTCGCCAGCCGTCCGGCAACCGGCTGGCTGGCCGGGGAAGGCACCAACTGGGCGTGCTACATCATGCCGTACATCGAGCAGGCGGCACTGTACAACAAGCTGACGTTCAACGGGGACTCCGGGTGGACGGACGACCAAAACCAGCCGGGCAGCTCGGCGTTGAACAACGTGACGCAATCGGCCGGCATCGTCCTCCCGATGTATCGCTGCCCGTCTGACCCGAAGCCGTCGCTGATCCGGAATGACTCCAACGTACGCGATGCAAGCGGTAACGAAGTCTTGCAGGTCACCCGGAACAGCTACGTGGCGATTGCCGGGGCGGTCGATCGGCTCGACGCGGCCGGGCTGTTCCGGGAGTCCCGGAACACAGACGCATCGAGCTGGACCATCGACTTCGGCATCACCGCCTGGGGCGGGCTGATCGCCCCGGCGTTCAACCGGGTCACGTTCAGCGCGGTTACGGCGGCGGACGGGCTGAGCAACACCATGATGTTGTCCGAACAGTCCGACTCACTCTCCTACTTGGATTCATCCGGCGCGCTGGTGAAGTGCGATCAATACCAGTGCACATCGACCGGCGGTGGCCTCTTCCGCGGCCACCCGGGCACCTACCGCGACGCGAACGACAACCTGTCGGGAGGGGCCGCGTGGATGGATTCCCGCGGTCAGACGTTCACCACCATCCGCTACCGGATCAACCAGAAGACAGGCTGGTCGTTTGCTGCGCCCAACGTCGGGGTGATACCGCAGCGGTGGCAGAGCGAGGGGTCAAACGTTCCGCTCATGTCGTCCCACAGCGGCGGGGTGAATGTGTTGAATGGCGACGGGTCGGTCCGGTTCCTCCGCGACTCCGCCGACCTGCTGATGCTGGCCCGGTACGCCACCCGGGATGACGGCGGCGTGATGACCCTCGACCAGTGAGCGAGGGTCGATGGGTCGCAGTTCATTTTGTGGCGGGCCGACCCGGGTGTCGGCCCCCGTTGCCCGTTCCTTTCCTCTTCCACTCGCCGAATCATGAACCGTCCTCTCGGAATCCTCCTTCTATTCCCCCTCATGGCGGCCGTCGTCGGCTGTCAAGATGGCGAGAAGCTCTCCTACGCGAACGTCTCAGGCTCGGTGAAGTACAACGGACAGCCGATCGAGAAGGGCAAGATCACCTTCGCCCTGGAAGGCCGGCCGCCGTCCACCATTGACATAGTCGATGGCAAGTACGCCGGGTCGGCCATGGTCGGCCAGAACAAGGTTTCGGTCTCCGCTCTGAAAAAGACCGGGTCGAAGCCGAAGGTGAAGGGCGGAGCAGCTTCGGCAAAGGATGCAGAAGCCCAGCTCCAGGGCTACATGAAGTGGAAGGCCGCGCCGGGCGAGTTCGGTGGCCCCCCGAAGGATTACGACCCGACGATGGTGGAGTTTATTCCGCCAGATTGGGGCTCGCATAGTACGCAGATGCGAGTGGTCGAGTCCGGAGGGGCCAACAACTTCGACATCGAGATCAAGGGGAAGTGACCGCACCCCGGTCCCCTACGCCGTCCCGGGCCGGCCCGGCCTCCGCCACGGCCGGCCTGCGGTTTCCTCCCGACCGGATGCCCGGTCGTCCTCCCGGACCTAGTGAGATGCTCACCCGCGCCGTGGGTGCCGCCCTGGCGGCGGCGATCGGGCTGGCCATCGGGTCAGTCGGGTGTGACCACGCTCCGCCGGCCGGCCCACCAGCGACCGCCGGCACTCCGGCTGCCACCGCCCCCGGCTGGTTCGAGGACGTGTCCGATGCGGTCGGGCTGAACTTCACGCACGACTGTGGGCCGACCGACACCTACTTCATGCCGCAGTCGATGTACGGCGGCGGGGCATTCTTCGACGCCAACGGCGACGGCCGGCTAGACATCCTTCTGCTGCAAGGCGCTGGCCCGATCACCGGGGTCGGCAACCGGCTCTATCTCCAGACGCCGGACGGCAAATTCCAGGACGCCTCGGCCAGCAGCGGGCTGGACTTCGACGGGGTCAACGTTGGGGTCGCCGTTGGAGACCTGGATAACGACGGCCGGCCCGACGTGGTGATTACCCAGTTCGTCGGTGCCCGGTTGCTCCGCAACGAGGGCGGAGGCAAGTTCCGTGACATCACGACCGAATCCGGGGTGACGAACCCGCACTGGGGGGCGTCGGCCACGTTCGTGGACTACGACCGGGACGGCCGCCTCGACCTGATGATCGTGAACTACCTCGACTACGACAGGTCGTGGCCGTGCAACGGGTCGGACGGCACCCGGGAGTTCTGCGGCCCGCGGACGTTCCCCGGCACCATCCCGCGGCTGTACCACAACCTCGGTCCGGCAGATGGAAAGCCGGTGCGGTTCGCCGACGTGACCGTGCCGGCGGGGCTGGCGACCAAGGCGGCCCCCGGTCTCGGGGTGTACGCGGCCGACCTGACCGGCGACGGCTGGCCGGACCTGTTCGTGGCGAACGATGGCACCCCGAACCACCTGTGGGTCAATCAGCGGGACGGGACGTTCAAGAACGAGGCGATGTCTCGCGGGATCGCACTGACGGCCAACGGCAAGCCGTACGCCAACATGGGGATCGCGGTCGCCGACTACGACGCGGACGGGTTGACCGACGTGTTTGTCACCCACCTGGGCAGCGAGACGCACACCCTTTGGCAGCAAGGGCCGGTCGGTCAGTTCCGGGACCGCACCCAGGCGACCCAGGTCGTTCGGACGATGTGGCGCGGGACCGGCTTCGGGGCCGTGGCCGCGGACTTCGACCGTGACGGGTGGTCGGACATCGCCTACGTGAACGGCCGGGTCCACCGCGCGGAGGTGTTGCCCGGCACCGAGCAGCTGCCGGCGTTCTGGCGGCCCTATGCCGAGCGGAATCAGGTTCTTCGGAACACCGGGAAGGGCCAGTTCAAGGATGTGTCGGAAGCCAACCCGGAACTCTGCGGGCGGCCGAACGTGGCCCGCGGGCTGGCCGTCGGCGATTTCGATAACGACGGGCGGCCGGACCTGCTGGTCGTCAGCATCGGGGATCGCGTGCGGCTGTATCGGAACGTGGCGCCCGGCGGCCACTGGCTCGGGGTTCGGGTCGCCGACCCGGCGCGGGGGAATCGCGACCTGCTGGGCACGACCGTACGGGTGACGGCAGGCGGCCGCACCTGGATGCAGGTAGCTCAGTCGGGTCACAGTTACCTGTGCGCGAGCGACCCCCGGCCGCTTTTCGGGCTGGGCGGTGCGACCACATATGACCGGATCGAGGTGACGTGGCCGGACGGCACCCGGGAGTCGTTCCCGGGCGGTTCGGCTGATCACTGGGTGAACCTGTCGCCCGGCTCGGGAAAGCCACTGTGAGACGCACACTCCTGGCTGCTGCCGCGTTCCTCGTTGTGGCTGCCGGCGTCGGCTATTACCTGTGGCCCCGTCAGGTTGCGGCCGGACCGCCGCCCCCTCCGATCCCGGCCGACTGGACCGACCCGCCGATCCGGGAGGTTGTCGAGACCAGGCGGCGGTCAGTCCTGGCCGCCCCGCAGAGTGGTGCCGACTGGGGTGAGCTGGGTATGGTGTTCGACGCCCACGAGGCGACGGCGGAGGCGGAGACATGCTACCAGCGGGCGATGGACCTGGATCCGAACGACGCACGCTGGCCGTATCTACTCGCCGAGCACTTCAACCAGCGAAGCGGCGCAGAGTCCGACAAGGAGGAGGCAGTACGGCTGTACCGGCGCGCGGCGGACTGCCCTCCTCCGTCCCCCGCCCACCGCGCCGCCGCACTCCTGTCGCTGGCCGACCTGTTGACCGAACTCGGCCGGGGTGACGAGGCGACCGGGCTCTACCAGCAGGTGTACGACGCCAACTCCTCCGACCCCTGGGCGGCGTACCGGGTGGGGATGGAACTGGCCGACCGGGGCGATACCGAGAAGGCGTCTCGCATCCTGCTCGGTCTGGCTCGCGACCCTTACGCCCGAAAGAAGTCGGCCGCCGCGATGGCCGAACTGACTCGCCGGGCCGGACGGGCGAAGGAGGCGGACGGGTTCGAGTACGCCGCCGGTCTGCTCCCACCGGACCACTACTGGGCCAACCCGTTCACCGAGGAGGTGGCCGGCCTGCAACGGGGCCGGCGGGCACTGATGAAGAGGTACGTTGTCCAGGAGGCGGCGCGAGACGACCGAGCAACGGTCCACACCGCGACCACCCTGGCCGACCAGTACCCGTCGGTCGAAACCCAGATGCTGCTTCTGAGGGCGCTGGTCAACGCCAGTGATTACCCGGCCGCCCTGGCCGTGGCCGACGACATCCTGCAGGACGAGGCCGGGCGGCAACTGGTGACGGCTCACTCGTTTCTCGGGTTGGCCCGGCTCGGGCTGGCGGACCGGGCCGAGGCCGAAGGTCGAAAGGCCGACGCCGACCGGCTGCTCGCCCAGGCGGCCGAGGCCCTCGGCGAGTCGGTTCGACTGAAATCGGATTACGCCCCGGGGCACCTGTACCGCTCGAAGGCACTGCTGCGGCTCGGGCGTCTGACGGAGGCCGAGGCGTCCGCCCGGGCCGGTGTTGCCTGCCGCCCTGAGGAGTGGGAAGGATACCTGGCACTCGCGGACGTACTGGCTGCCGCCGGCCGCAAGGCCGACGCTGTCGCCGCGACTGAGCAAGCCGTGAAGTTAGCCCACCCGAACGAGCCACGTCCGAGGCGGGCACTGGAAGCACTCAAGAAGTAAGACAGGAGGTGTCTATTGCCGTCCCGACGGGGCGAGCCTGGCCAGCGCTTCGGCCGCGCGTCGGTCGCCGGGCGGAGCCAGTTCTACGGCGCGGCGGAGAGAGGCCGCGGCGGCATCCACCTGGCCGCTATCCGCCAGCGCCTGGCCGAGCAGGAAGTGCCCCTCTCCGACCTCCGGGCGGTTTTGCACGAACCGGCGCAGTAGCGCCAGCCCTTCATCCGGCTGACCGAGGAACCGGTGGAGCGCGGTCCCCTTGAGCAGCAGACCCTTTCCAAAGTCCGGGCTGATGGCCAGGGCTTTATCCAGCCAGGTTATGGCCTCCCGGAACTTGGTTCGGGCGGCGTCCGTCTGCCCGGACGCCCACTGTCGTTCGCCGGTGTCGAAGTGAAGTAGCCCGATCTGGTAATTGGCCGCCAGGTTCTTCGGCTCAATCTGAACCGCCCGGGCCAGCGCCTCCAGTGCCCCCTTCCGGTCGCCTTGCGCTTGCCGGGTCTCGGCCAGGCCGACGAACGCCCGCGGGTCGGACGCGGACGGGGCGCCAGTGAGCGGCCGGAGCAGTCGCTCCGCGTCGGCCGGCCGGCCGTCGCGGAGCAACCGGGCAGCCTCGTCCAGCCTCCCGCCGTGGCTCAGATCCCGCGAGCGAATGGGGTCGGCGAGCGGGTCCGGCCAGGTCGTCTCCGGGATGTCCGCTGCTCGTGTGGCCAGGTAATCGGCGTAAGACGTGCGCCCCTGCCGGCGACAGATCTCGGCCCGCAGTAGCAACGCCTGTCGGGCGGCGATGGGATGATCCGCCAGGTCGCCCAGGAACTCGGCGGCGGCGCGGTAGTCCCCGGCCGCGGCCGCGGCCCGGGCCGCCGTCAGCCGGACCTGGGAGGACGCGGCCGGGGTTGGTTCGAGGGCGGCCAGGGCGTCGGCCGGACGGCCGACCGCGAGCAGGGCTTCGGCAAGCCGTACCCGCACCGTCTCCCGTGCCGCGGACGGGACGTTCCCGCGGGCAGCCCGTTCCAGCCACCCGACGGCCGCCGACGGGTCAGTATCGGCCAGGTGGGTGCCAAGTAGATATGGCCAGAGCCCGTCGGCCGGGTCGAGGTCGGCCGCGACCTGGAAACAGCGGTCGGCATCCGGATGCTGCCGGTACGCCCGGAGGACGATCCCATACTCCCCCCACGCAGCCGCCGACCGCGGGTCCAGTTCGACCCGCCTGGCCGCACCGGCCACGTCCATCTTCACTTCACGCTCGGTGAATGCCGACGGTCCGGGTCGCGGGATTTCGGGCAACGGCCGCTCACGGGTCGCCCACACGACGGCGCCCGCGGCCGCCACGCCCACGGCGGCGGCGACGAACCACACCCACCTTCGCCTCAGTCGGATTCGCATCGCCACCCTACGTCGAGGCCCCGATTCTGGACGGCGACTACTGCCGAGGGGTTTAGAACGAGCGGCCCCGTTGATCGGACAATCGCCCGTGTCCGTCGGTGATGGTTATCCGCGCAGACGCCTGGCCTTCTCGGTGAGGTCGTAATACTGGACCGTGGCGTCCCCCGCGAAGGCAACCGTGCCCAGCCGCACGTACCCGGCCCGCACCAACTCGGCGTAGGCTGCCGTGTGCTCTTCGGGCGTATGACCAGGAACGGCCTTGCGGATACCCCGGTTGCCGGCCCCGGAGCCGTCCGCTTCCCAGTGCTTCTCCAGGAGTCGCCGTGCGAGTGGGGAGAGGTCCGGTTCGGTCATGGGACACCTCCTTTCCCCGAAGATACCTTCGGCCACCGACAAACGATAGGTGTACCAACGACCACTATCGGCCCGTTAGATACTGTCCAGTCGATGCGGTGCCGCGTCAGTCGAGCGTGATCGGCCCGGTCTTGATCTTGAGGTCGAACCCTCCCGTCCACATCGGCCGCTTCTTACCCATGTAGGCTGCCATGTCCTTGATGTTCTGATCTGTCAACCACGACCCCTGATACCCGAACTCGATGTCGCCGGCGAGGCCGCCGCGCTTGTGCATCTCGTTCTCTTCCTTGGTCTTGACGTGTAGCACCTCGTGCCAGACGAACTTGGCGATGTCCCACGGCTGGTCCGTCAGGTGGCGGACGTAGACCTCGGCGCCGAACTCCGTCTCCGCGGCGTTCCAGGCCGCCCGGCCGTACTGGTTGTCCGCCTTCTCCTCGCGCCCGAACCGTGTGCCCAGGAGCCCCGAGGGGTGGCTCGGCACGAGGTACACGAGGATATCCGTTGACTGGAGAGTCGGCTTCTGATCGACCATCTTCACGCGGACACTGTCGAACTTGTCCTTCCCGGACAACTGCACCGACTTGTTGAAGAAGAACCACGTCGCGTCCTCGACGTGTCGAAACCATACTCACGCATCCTCAACCCGACTTCTGGCCCGCGTCCGCCGACAGCGGTCGGTGGAGCTTCGAGCCGTCGAGCACGTCCATACGCAGGGCCAGCGAGACCATCGCGACCTTGACCTCGACGAGCGTCGCGGTCATCTGCTCGCGGTCCTCGCGGTAGTCCTCGATCAGCTTGGTCGTCTGCTCGGTGTGGGCCTTATCGCGCCGCTCCAGATAGCCGACCAGGAGCTTGGCGGCCCCGATGATCGAGCCGCCCAGGGCGGCCGCTCTGGGAGACTCCTAACTGTTACGCCGACTAGGTCGAGAGCGACGGCGGGCATGGGGTGTCTCCGGGTCAAGCAACCGAGGTGGTGAGGTCGGCGCGGCGGGGCAGTTTCCGCCGCTTGCGGAGGTTGTTGAGCCCGTGAAGGATGGCAGCCTCCGGCCGATCGCCGAGGGCGGCGCGAGCCAGGGCCAAGAACTCGCCCCGCAACTCGGGATCTTCGAGGATGCGGTCCACCGAGCAGCCGCGCGCGGCGAGCATCCGACGGTAGGCGTCGATCAGGACCGGTTCCACGAGTACGACTCCGTGTCGGGTGACGAATTCAACACTTCATTCCGCAGCAGGGTAGGAAGTTCGACGCGGCCACCTGGAGAATCGCAGGAAATGAGATACGATCAGGATCGCGGTCACCCACCCCCGAAGGGATCATGCCATGCCGGACGCCCGGATTGTTTCCGACCCGAAGGTTCTGATGGGCAAGCCGGTCATCGCCGGCACCCGGATCAGTGTCGAGCTGATACTGGAAGAGATCGGGTCTGGCACTTCGATCGATGACCTGCTGCACGCCTACCCGCACCTGACTCGCGAACAGGTGCTGGCCGCGGTTCAGTTCGCGGCGCGGGCGATCCGTAACGACGCCGTCTACCCATTCCAGGGGCAGACGGTATGACGTTCGTCGCGGACGAGGACGTCCACAGGGCGATCATCGATCGCTTGCGGGTGGACGGCTGGACCGTCGCTTCCATCCGCGAGTCGTACGGCGGAACGGTCGATCCCGACGTTCTCGGGCTGGCGGTCAAGGCCGGGGCGGTCCTTCTCACCCAGGACAAGGACTTCGTAACCGTTCACACCTCGGCGGGTTCGTCTTGACCCATTCGGGCGATGCCGGTCATCCTCGGGCATGACTCGGTCGCCGTTGATCCCCGCCGACTTGTGGGCGTCCTTCCCACCCGCGGCCCAAGCCATTCTGACCGCCCAGCACGAGCGGATTGCCCAATCTGGAGGCCCGGATCGCAGACCTCGAAGGTCGCCTGGGTCAGACCTCCGCAAACTCCTCGCTCCCGCCGTCGGCCGACCCGCCC
>DATLIF010000294.1:0-8925 GCA_035539575.1 Fimbriiglobus sp.
ACTGGACGCCGGTGGACACCCCGGGCATCCGCGACGTGGCACTGGTTGAGTAGTCGGTCGCAACGCAATCTGAACGGGGGCCCACACGGGCCCCCGTTTCGTTTCGGTCCGGCCTCCGGCCGGACCGCTGGCAGTGCGTCAGTTTGGCGTTTGGGAGGGCGAGGCTCCTGCCGAGCCTCTGGGAGCGTCGGCTCGGCTGACGCACTACCGGACCGCTTCTCAGCTTGACGCCAGGATGTGGACCACGTCGGCGTCTTTCACGATGTACTGCTTGCCCTCGGTCCGCTCCAGCCCCTTCGCCCTGCACTCCTTCTCGGAGAAGTGGTGCGACTCGAAGTCGGAGAACCCGATCACATTGGCGCGGACGAACCGTTCGCCCAGTTCCTTGTGGATGCAGCCGGCGGCGGCCACCGCGTCGGAGTCCTGGTCCAGCGGCCACGACCGACACTCGTCCGGGCCGACGGTGAAGAACACCACCCGGCCCATCGCGTAGAAGATCGACCGGATCACCCGGTCGCGGCTGAACTCGGTCAGCCCCAGGTCGGCCATGAACGCCTGCCGCGTCTCGTCGTCCAGCGCTGCCAGTTCCGTCTCCAGCTTGACCGGGGCCTCCACCGCCGTCGGCGACAGCGCCAGCAGGTCCGCCGGCAGCGGGTCCGCCAGCCCGGCGTCGCCGCGGTTGACGAACACCGTCTCCGGCTTGAGCGTGAGCAACTGGAAGCTGCGGAGCGCCTTCTCCTCGTCGGCCGTGAACCCCTGAGCCGACGCCGGGGTGCCGGCCTCGAACGCCGCCACCACCTTCTTCAGCAGGGCGAGTTCGGCCTCGTCGGCCTCGCGCTCCTTGGCCGGCTTCGCCTTCTTCAGCCCCGCCTCGACCTTCGGAACGCGGTTGGAGACGATCTCCAGGTCCGCGTACAGCAGATCCTCGCGGAACTTCTTGAGCTGGTTTGCCAGGTCGGTGCGGGTGAACCCGTCGAGCACCACGACGACGCCGTTGGCCTCGCGGAGGATGCCGAGCCGGCGGGGGTTGTCCTTGCGGTCATCGGCCATCAGGCCCGGGGTGTCGAGGAACTGGATCTCGGCGTAGGTGAGCTTCTTGGGGTTGTACTTCTCGGCGATGCGTTCCAGCCGCTCGTCGTGGACCTTCGCGGTACCGACCTGCCCCTGCTGCACCTTGCCCGGGTCCGGGGCGACCCCGGTGAGCCACTCGAAGACGGTGCTCTTGCCCGACCCGGCGTACCCGACCAGCCCGACTTTCATGGCGTGTCGTCCTTAGTCCTTGGGCCTTCGTCCTTCGGTTGTTGTATCCGTGGCGGTCCCAGGGAGTATCATCCGGTCATGAACTCACTCGACCCCGCAACTACCTCCCTGCTCGTCGTCGATGCCCAACAAGGGTTCACCGAGTTGTGCCTGGCGGAGCTGCCGGTCCCCGGCGGGCTGGCGATCGTGCCGCGGGTCAACGAGTTGTTGGCACTGCCGTTCGCCCGGATCGACGCCACCCAGGACTGGCACCCGCAGGACCACTGCTCGTTCCGGGGCCGGCGCGACGACCTGTACCCGCCGCACTGCGTCATGGGAACGCCGGGCGCCGAGTTCCTGCCGGGGCTGGACACGCACCGCTTCTCGGCCGTCTGGCGCAAGGGCTACGACCCCGACTTCGAGGCGTACGCGGTGACGGCACAGCACCCGGCGTTCGCGGACTTCCTGCGGGCGTCCGGCGTGCGGCGGGTGGTGGTGTGCGGGATCGCGGCGAACATCTGTTGCTTCTTCGCGGCGCGGGACCTGCGACTGGCCGGCTTCGACGTGTGGATGGCGGACGACGCTTCCGCCGGAATCGACATCCCGGACGCGGGGCTGCTCCAGGCGACGGCGAAGGCGGAAGCGCTGGGCCTGGGGATCGAGTACGCAACCGTCGCGGAGGTGAGGGCGGCGCTCTTGTAGGGTGGGTCGATCCTCCAGCCGCGCCCGCGCCCGCTGCACAATCATCGCGTGGTCGAACGCCATCGGCGGCAGCTCGTCCAGCGGGAACCAGCCCACGTCCGCGGCGTCGTCGGCGGCCTTCGCCTTGAGCTTCTTCGCATCACCTCGGGCCAGGAACGCGACGCTCACCGTCCAGCCGCGCGGGTCGCGGCCGGGGTCGCCGGCCGTGTAGAGTTGCTCCAGTTCCTCGACCGCCACGCCGGTCTCCTCCTTCAGCTCGCGCCGGGCCGCGTCGGATAGTGTCTCACCATCATCCACGAAACCGCCTGGCAAGGCCCATCGTTCGGCAAAAGGATCGCTTTTTCTTTTAATCAAGAGAATTCGCGGATGAAGATCTCGTGTGCAGATGACCACGTCCACGGTCAAGGCCGGCCGGGGGTAGTCGTAACTGAACATGCCGGGTCGTGGGGCGGCCATCGCAACCGTCTCCGGGCTCGTGGGGTTGGGGCGGAACGCACGCGGACCTGGGACCGACCTTACCGCAAACCCGACCGCCGCCGGAACCAGATTCCGCGCGGGGGGTGGGTAGAATGCGGTGCCCGGCGAAACAACCGCCGGGCTTGAGGTGCCCCATGTCTCGGTCGGATCGGATCTTCTGCTTTGAGGCCCTGGACGTTTGCGACCCGCTGGTGCGGGCCGCTGAGAGGCTTTACGAACTAACCCAGCACCCCGACGAACGTATCCCGTGGGGGTGGATCGCCCGCAGCATCAAGGGCCGCGTCGGCTGGCGGCCGGGGGCGTGGAACCGGCACCTGCTGGTCGCCACGCCGTCCGAGCGGGCGACCGACCCGACCGCGCTGGCCGGGTTCGCCTACGGCGCGCACCTGCCGGGGTACGGCGGCTACCTGTGCTACATCGGGGTGGCCGACGTGGCCCGCAAGCGCGGCGTCGGGACGCGGCTGTACCACCAGATGTTCAAGGTGCTGGCCGCGGACGCCTGTGCCATCGACGAGCCCCTGCCGTTCGTCGTGTGGGAGAGCCACAAGCCCGGGCCGGATGCCCCGGAGGACGACTGGAAGCTGTGGGAGGCGCGGGTGCGGCTGTTCGGGAAGGTCGGTGGATTGTGGATCGACGGACTGGAGCTGATGACCCCGAACTGCGCGACTGACGACGGCCCGTCGGTGCCGCTGCAACTGTTCGTCAAGCCGGTGGACCTGCCGGCGTCGGCGTTCGACGCGGACCGGCTGCGCGGGGTGGCGGCTGGGCTGCTGGAAGGGGTGTACCGGACGGAGCCGGGCGACCCGCTGTATGACGCGACGCTCCCGCCGGGCTGCGAACCGCGGCTGCGGCCGGCGTCCGAGGCCGGTCGTCGCAAGGAGGCCGGCCAGGCGCTGGCCGTGGCGTAGCTTCGACTTCTCTCACTCGCCTCATCACCCGAGCGGGGTTGCTCCCGGGTGATGAGGCGAACGCGCAAGTTACCCCCTTCCCCCGCGTCGTGGGGTTGCCCACGATTGCGCGCTGCGGTATGGTGCGCGGGTCTGTCCGGCTCCGACGGGGCCCGGACCCGACCGCGCATGGAGGCCGTTCATGATCTTCTGCCGGACTATTCTCCCCGTCGCCCTCATCGCATCGGTCGTCGTGTTCGGGGGTTGCACCCGCGGCCAGGCCCGCCGGGACACGGGCCGCGACCTGCGCACGGTGCCGGGCCAGCCGCGGGAGTTGGCCCGTGCGCCGGTCGCCTCCCCGATGCCGCCGACCCCTCCGCCGCAGCCGCCGGCCGAACCTCCGGTCGCGCCGCCGAAGCCGGACGCCCTGAACGGGATCGTCCCGCCGATGCCCGACGGCGGACCGACCCCGCTGTCTGCTGCGGAGCCGCCGGCCGGGGTGCCGCCGGCCGTCTCCGATTCGCCGCTCGTTCAGACGGGCGGGCTGGTCCCGGAGTCGGACGCGGACCGCAAGAAGCGTCTGGAGCGCCGCGAGGATCGACGGGAACGCCGCGAGGAACGGCGGGACGAACGCCAGGACCCGCCGCCGCCCACGACGCCCGCGACCCAGACGCCACCAACGACTCCCCCGGCCCCGTCACCGCCCGCAGCCACTGCCGAGCCGGCAGCCCCGGCTGGTGACTCCCTCGCCACTGTTCGCAAGCTGGTAGACGCCTCCGCGAAGCGCTACGCCGAGGTCCCGGACTTCGCGTGCCGGCTGGTCTCACAGGAAGTCGTCAAAGGCAAGCAACTCCCGAAAAACGAGATCGACTATCGCTTCCGCCAGAAACCGTTGAGCGTCTACATGAAGACTCTCAGCGAGGCCGGTCAGGGCCGCGAGGTGATGTACGTCCAGGGTCGGTTCGACAACGAGATCCACCTGATCACCGGCAAGGGGGACAACCGGCTCGTGGGGGTCGGGTACAAGACCAGCATGAGCCCCGACGACAGCCGGGCGACGGCCAAGAGCCGCTACCGGATCTACGAGGCCGGTCTCAGCCGCACGATCAAGGGGCTCCAGAAGGCGATCGAGTCGCACGGCCAGAAGGGCGGATGTGAGGCGAAGGCTCTCGGCCAGGTGAAGCGGCCGGAGTACCCGTACCCGCTCGAAGGGGTGGAGATCACCACGAACAACGCCGGCAGCGACGTGATCGCCGGCGGCGGCTCGCGACAGGTGTTCTTCGACCCGAAGGCGGATTCGCCGTCGTACATGCTGCCGGTGCTGATCGTTACCAGGGATCTCGCCGGCCGCGAGATCGAGTATTACAGCTTCACGCAATTCAAGGCCCCGGCCGGGACGACCGACGCCGACTGGGACCCGGCGAGGCTCGGCAAGTGACCGGCGAGCCGGGAGCGTCAGCGACTGGAGCGTGTTCGCCCTCCGGTCGCTGACGCTCCCGGCTCGCCACGGCCCCTGCCACCCTGACACCCGCTCCCGGCCGGCTTGACAGCCGCGGCCATCTCTGGCACCCTTTCCCGGACGCGGAACCGGGACTTAACCGGTTACGACTCAACGGGTAGAATGAGCTAGGCTGATTAGCCGGCGTTGACCGGCACCGGGATTGCATGAGCCCTCGCCAGATGTTCTGTTCCCGAGGGACTTCGGGTCCGTGCCGTCCTGGATCTGTCCGCGGCGTATGCCTGTGGGACGCCCCGGGGAGGTGAGCGGATGGTTGCGGAAGCGCGAACCCCGGTCGAACCCGGCCGGGCGTACTCGATCCTGATCACCGACGACGACCGCGGGTCGCGGGAGACGCTGTCTGGTCTACTGGCCGACCGCGGCTTCCAGACCTTGCAGGCATCGTGCGGCGAGGAGGCGATCGACATCGTCCGGGTCGAGATAGTCCACCTGGCCATCTTCGACATGCACATGCCGCGGATGACCGGGCTGGAGGCGCTGGAGCAGGTGCGGCTGTTAAACGACCTGCTGCCGGCGATCCTGGTAACGGCGGACGCCACCCGGGAGCTGATCCGGCAGGCGTTTGCGGCCCAGGTGTTCAGCGTCATCCCGAAGCCGGTGAACAAGAACATCGTGCTGCACACCCTGGCCCGGGCACTGGTGCAGGCGTACGGCGAGCCCCCCGCCGAGCCGGCCGGGCCGTGACTTCCATTCCCGAGGAGTGGCGATGACCATCGTCCCGTTGAACGACAAGATCGTGGTCGAGCGGCTGGAGGCGGACGACAAGACCGCCGGCGGGATCATCCTGCCGGACACCGCCAAGGAGAAGCCCAAGCAGGGCAAGGTGCTGGCCGTCGGCGAGGGCAAGCCGCTGGACAACGGCAAGCGCGCCGCCTTCCAGGTCAAGGTCGGAGACAAGGTGCTGTTCACCAGCTACGCGGGCAACGAGGTCAACGTGGACGGCAAGGAGTATCTGGTCATGACCGAGGACGATGTCCTGGCCGTGGTCGGTTGAGCTTGCTGATCCGTACAACACCGGGCGGGCGGCTGGAGTCATCCGGCCGCCCGCCCGGCTCGTTTCCGACCCCGTCCCGGTGAGTCTCGCCATGCGCCGACTCGTTCTCGCAGCCGCCCTCCTCTGCCCGGCGGTCGCACTGGCCGCCGACCCGTATGCCGAGATCCGCGTGACCGACGCCGCCACCGGACGGGGGGTGCCGCTGGTCGAGCTGGAGACGGTCAACGGCCTGACGTTCGTCACGGACAACGCTGGCCGGGTCGCGTTCCACGAGCCGGGGCTGATGGACCGGCTGATCTTCTTCACCGTCCGCAGTCACGGCTATGAGGCCCGCAAGGACGGGTTCGGGATCGTCGGTGCCCGGGTGACGCCACGGGTCGGCCAGGTCAGCGAGATCAAGATCACCCGCAAGAATGTCGCCGAGCGGCTCTGCCGACTGACCGGCGAGGGGCTGTACCGGGACAGCGTCCTGCTCGGTCACAAGACCCCGCTGCCCGAACCGCTCGGCGCGGGCCGGGTGGCCGGTCAGGACTCCATTCAGGCGGCCGTCCACCGCGGCAAGGTGTACTGGTTCTGGGGCGACACCCAGAGAATGGACTACCCACTCGGGCTCTTCCGCATGGCCGGTGCGACGAGCGCCGTCCCGGACGACCCGGTCGGCGGCATCGCGTTCGAGTACTTCGTGGACCCGAAGTCGAAGTTCGCCCGCGCGATGATGCCTCTGGCCGAGCGGCCGCAAGGGGTCGTGTGGATCGGCGCGGTGTGCGTCGTGCCGGACGAGACCGGGGCCGACCGGCTCGTCGGCCACTACTCCCGACGGAAGGGGCTCACCGGCGAGCTGGAGCAGGGAGTCGCGGTCTTCGACGACACGAAGGCGGTCTTCGAATCGGCCAGTCAACTCCCGCTGACCGAGACGTGGCGGCGGCCGTCCGGGCACCCGATCCTCCACGAGGAGGACGGCAAGCGCTGGCTCCTCTTCGGCAGCCCGACGCCGAACGTGCGGGTGCCGGCCACGTTAAAGGACGTGCTCGACCCGACGCGGTACGAGGCGTTCACATGCGCCGCGGGGGCGAAGGACGGCAAGCCGACCGGGCCGGCCCTGACGGCGGACGGCCGCCCGGACTGGCGCTGGCAGAAGGAGCTGCCGCCGGTGAACTCCGCGACCGAGCAGCAGTGGGTGAAGGCCGGCAAGATCCGGCCCGAAGACGCTCGGTTCTGCCCGGCGGACGCGGCGGCCCCGGGCGAACGGGTAACACTCCACAGCGGGACGGTGCGCTGGAACCCGCACCGCAAGGCGTGGGTGCAGGTCGCCGGGCAGATCTACGGCAAGCCATCCTTGCTCGGCGAGGTGTGGTATTCGGAGGCAAAGCACCCGACCGGCCCGTTTCGCAAGGCCGTCCGGGTCGTGACGCACGACCGACAGACGTTCTACAACGTCTGCCACCACCAGTTCCTCGACCGCGACGGCGGCCGGACGATCCACTTCGAGGGAACGTACACGAACGACTTCTCGGGAAACCCGGCGAAGACGCCGCGGTACAACTATAACCAGGTTCTGTACCGGCTCGACCTGGACGCTGACGCACTAAAACCGGCTCGTGAAGACGGGTAAGCTGGCGACCCCTTTTGCGTTCTGCGCATCGACTTTTGCGATGCCAGACGGGAAGTGAGGTTTTTTCGGAAAATCGCTTGGCTTGGTCTTGACTCGCTCATATTATTGGGCCACTCGCCCGGCCCCGTTAGGGCGAGCCGCGTTGCTCGGTCTGTCAAGGGATGGTCACCCGTCCGAACGTTCGGCGGGGCCCTGGCGGTCCGCCGGCACGCGGTCGGGTTTGGACTCGGCCCGCGCATGGCTACGAACATCTACGTTGGCAATCTCCCCTGGCAAACCACCTCGGACGACCTCTACCAACTGTTCGTACAGTATGGCACGGTCGGAAAGTCTCAGGTCATCACCGACCGGGAGACCGGCCGCTCGCGTGGCTTCGGCTTCGTGGAGATGGCCAGCGAGGCGGAAGCTCAGGCCGCCATCGACGCCCTGAACAACTCGGCGTTCAATGGCCGCCCACTGACGGTTAACATCGCCAAGCCCCGGGAAGCCGGCGGCGGCGGTGGGTATGGAGGAGGAGCAGGTGGTGCCGGCGGTCGCCGCGGCGGCTACGGCGGTGGCGGTGGTGGACGCGGAGGCTACGGCGGTGGTGGTGGCGGAGGTGGTGGCTATGGTGGCGGTGGCGGTTACGGCGAGGGCGGTGGCGACCGCTACTAGCACAGAGCCGGACCCAAACCGGTGGCCCCCCGTGCGTTAACGACGGGAAGGAGCGATCTGACGCCCCCTCGTTAGCGTCCGGGGCTCGCGTATAATTGGTAGGACCGGTAGCGCCCAGTCGTCAGGGCCGTGTGGCCCGGCTGGGCGCTTCGCGTTGGCGGCGCGATCCGGTACGGAGGCGTTATGCCCAAGGAAGAAGCGATCGAGGTCGAGGGGCGGGTCAAAGAAGCCCTGGCCAACACCCAGTTTCGGGTGGAGCTGGACATCGGCGGCGAGGTGATCGCTCACGTGGCCGGCAAGATGCGGCGGCACTTCATTCGCATCATTCCCGGGGACCGGGTCAAGGTGGAGATTTCCCCTTACGACCTGACCCGCGGCCGTATCGTCTATCGGGCCCGCTGACTTGAGACAATTCGAGCCGATTGCGCGGATTTTTCCTTGACCTGGCGGGCCGATTTCGTCACCTTAGCCCGGTCGCCAAGACGGCGACTCCTACCCCAGTGTCCAGGAGGGACCAGCGATGCTCATCCAGACGGAAGCCAAGGCACAAGGTTGGCGGGCGGTGGCGGTTCTCGACGGCGAGGTCGAGGCCCTGCTGTTCGTTGGCCGCTCCTCGACCCAGGTCCGGGCCGGTTACACCGAGTCGTTCGCCGAGCTGCTCGATGAGGAGGAGCGCGAGCGCGTCACCACCATCCGCCTCCAGCAGTGGCAGGGCGCCCCGGACGCCGGCAAGTGGACCGAAAAGTCCGAGCTGCGGATCCCGGCCCCGGTCGCCAAGTTGGCCCGCGCCGCCTGAGTGGCACGGCTGTGAACCACCCCGCGCACCCGGACGCCCACCCCC
>DATLIF010000295.1:0-8765 GCA_035539575.1 Fimbriiglobus sp.
CCCTGCAACAGCGGCGCGTGCCGATATCGCAGGTTCGCGACGAGATCCGGGCGGCCCTGACGCCGCAGTAGGCCGCACGTGTGATTAGAGCAGTTTCGGCTTCTGTGTAGCGGCTGTCTTTTGGGAGGGCGAGGCTCCTGCCGAGCCGTGGGAGCCCAGGCTCGGCAGGAGCCTCGCCCTCCCACCGATACGAGGAACCTGAACCTGGTCTAGCCCCGGGTGCTGCCGTGATCGACCTCCGCAGCGACACCGTCACGAAGCCGACCCCGGCGATGCGAGCGGCCATGTTCGCCGCCGAGGTCGGAGACGACGTCTACGGCGAGGATCCGACCGTCAACCAGTTGGAGGAGCGGGTCGCCGACACGCTGGCGAAGGAAGCAGCGCTCTTCGTCCCGTCCGGGACGATGGCGAACCAGGTCGCCGTCCGGCTGCACTGCCGGCCGGGGGACGAACTGCTCTGTGAGGCGACCAGCCACGTCTACCTGTGGGAGGGCGGCGCCCCGGCGGCTCTCTCCGGCGTCACGACTCGACTGATCCCCGGGGCGTTCGGCGTCCTGTCGGTCCGCGACCTGGAGGGGACGCTCCACCCGCCCGACGACATCCATAGCCCCACCAGCCGGCTCGTCTGCCTGGAGAACACCCACAACCGCGGCGGCGGGCGGGTGTATCCGGTCGAGACGGTCCGCGAGGTGTCGGCGTGGGCGCGGCGGAACGGGCTGGGACTGCATCTCGATGGCGCCCGGCTCTGGAACGCGGTCGTCGCGTCGGGGGTTGCGGCGCGGGAGTGGTGCGGGCACTTCGACACCGTGGCCGTCTGCTTCAGCAAGGGGCTGGGGGCGCCGGTCGGGTCGGCGCTGGCCGGCACGCGGGACATGATCCGCCAGGCCCGGCGGGTACGGAAGCTCTACGGCGGGGCGATGCGGCAGGCGGGGTTCCTGGCCGCGGCGTGCCTGTACGCGATGGATCACCACATCGACCGACTGGTCGAGGACCACGCCAACGCCAAACTCCTCGCCGCCGCGGTGGCAGATACACCGGGGCTGAAGCTAGTTCCGCCGGCGGTCGAGACGAACCTGGTCTGGTTCGAGGTGGCCCCGGAAGTGGGGACCGCCCGGCAGGTGGCCGGGCGGTTAAAGGATCACGGAATCCTGGTCGCGGCCCTCGGGGAGACAGTCGTGCGGGCCTGCACGCACCTGGACGTGAGCCGCGCCGACTGCGAGCGGGCGGCGGAGGTCATCCGCCGCCACGCCGCGGCCGGATGAGCCGCATGCACGGCTACGGCTTTTCTTCCTTCTTCTCTTCTTTCTTTTCCGCGACCCGCTTGAACTCCTCCTTGATGTCGTCCGGGTCCACCGTGATCAACTCGTCCTCGGTCAACTTCTTGATGGTGAGGATCTCCTTCTTCTTCTCGCCGCCGGGCTGTTCCATCTCGTAGTCGATCTTCTCGCCGTCCAGCTTGTACTTTCCCTTGAGGGTCGTCTTCTCGCCGTCCTTCGGCTCGATGTGTAAGGTCATGACCCCGTCCTTGGCGAACTCGACGATGAACTTCAGGTCCTTCGGGGTCTCGGTCCCGCCCTTGACCAACTCCCACTTGCCGACCAGTTTCTCGGCCGTGGTCTTCTTTTCCTGCTTGGGAGTCGGGGCGGCCTGGGCCGGGATGACCAGCAGACCAGTGCCCAACAGACAGGCGGCGATCAGGCGCATGCGTACACCGGGTGTTGGAGGTAACAACGGGCAGCGCTTCCCGGATCATAGCCGGGGCCGGACCGGGCGGGCAACTCCCCGGTCGGCTGCTACACTAGGAGCAGTCTCGTCCCCGTCCGATCGTTCCCCAGGAAGGGCGCCATGCCGATCATCCGCCGGTGGGCAATAGTGCTCGCCGCCCTCTCGCTGGCCACGACCGCCAGAGCCGCCGATCCGGCCGCGGATGCGGCGCTGGTCAAGGCTGCCTCGGCTCAGTTCGACCGCCTGCGGGCCGAGACGCTGCCCAACGGCTTGCGAGTGTATCTGCTGCCGGTGCCGGGCGCCCCGACCGTGACCACGATGGTCGCCTACAAGGTCGGGTCGGCCGACGAGGACAAGGACCAGACCGGGCTGTCGCACTACCTCGAACACCTGCTGTTCAAGGGGACCGACAAGCTGATGCCCGGTGACATCGATCGGGCCACCCAGCGCAATGGCGGGGGGAACAACGCCTACACCACCGAGGACATGACCGTCTATCACTTCGATTTCGCGGCCGACCGGTGGAAGCAGGCGCTGGAGATCGAGGCCGACCGGATGCGCAACGTCCGCATCGACGAGAAGCACGAGTTCCAACAGGAGAAGGGGGCCGTCGTCGCCGAGTTGAAGGGGAACGAGGACCGTCCGTGGGACCTGGAGTACAAGGCGATCCTGCCGCTGCTCTACCCGCCGAAGTCGCCGTACGCGCACCCGGTCATCGGCGAGGAGAAGCACGTCCGGTCGGCGACGGCGGAGGTCATCAAGCGGTACTACGACAAGTGGTACTACCCGAACAACGCGGCCCTGGTCATCGCCGGCGGGTTCGACCCGGACGAGGCGCTGGCGCTGGTCAAGAAGCTGTTCGGCGACATCCCCCGCGGCGACCTCCCCGAGAGGAAGGCCACGGCGGAGCGCGGGCTGAGCGAGAAGCAGGAGCGCAAGGAGTTCGCGTCGAAGTTTGACGTGGCGCGGATGATGGCCGGGTTCAACACCGTGAAGTCCGGGGAGCCGGACGACTACGTGCTGGACCTGATCGAGGACGTTCTGTCCGGTGGCAAGACCTCGCGGCTGTACCGCCGGTTGGTCGAGCAGGAACGGTTGGCCAGCGACGTCGGGGCCGGCAACTCGACCGGCCGCTATCCCGGCTGGTTCGCGATCCAACTCGAACTGCTCCAGGGCAAGGACCGGGCGAAGGCCGAGGCGATCGTCTTCGAGGAACTGGAGAAGCTCGCGACCGAGCCGGTGACGGACGCCGAACTGCGTCGGGTCAAGCGGGCAGCCCTGGCGTCGTTCGTCTTCTCCCGCGAGAGTGTCCACAACCTCGCCGACCTGATCTCCCGGACGGTGGCCCTCCACGACATCAAGTACTTGAAGACTTACCTGGACAAGTTGAACGCTGTCACCGCGGCCGACATCCAGCGGGTCGCGGCGAAGTACTTGACAAAGCCGAAGTCAGTCGTGGTGTGGTCGGTGCCGGAGGAGGGGAAGGGTGGCGAGGCGAACGGCCGGCAGCTCCTTTTCCCTCACGGACGCGAAGCGAGTCGTCCTGCCCAATGGCCTGACCCTGGTCATGCTGGAGAACCACCGGCTGCCGATCGTCGTGGCCGAGGCGTACGTCGCCGACGTCCGGCTGCGCGAGTCGGCCGATAAGTCGGGCGTCGCCACCCTCATGGGCGACATGCTCGACGAGGGTACGGACACCCGCACCGGGCCGGAGATCGCCACACTCATCGAGGACGCCGGCGGCAGCCTCTCGCTCGACGCTAGCGGCGGGTCGCTACGGGTGCTTAGCCCCGACACGGACCTGGGGCTGTCGCTGCTGTTCAACTCGCTCATCCACCCGACCTTCCCGGCGGAGGAACTGGATCGCAAGCGCGACCAGTTGCTGTCCGTCATCGCCGAGAACGAGAGCCAGCCGCAGACGAAGGCCCGGCAACAATTCAGCCGGCTGGTCTACGGCGAGCACCCGTTCGGCCGACCGGCCGCGGGGAAGAAGGAGGTCGTCGAGAAGCTCACGCGAGACGACCTTAAGGCGTTCCACGTTGCCGCGTTTGCCCCGGACCGGGCGATCGTGGTGGTGGTCGGGGACTTCGACGCCGCCGAGATGGCGAAGAAGATCGAGAAGTTGACCGCCGACTGGAAGAAGTCCGGTGGTGGCAAGCCAGACGTGGCCGCGCCGCCGCGGCCCGAGAAGCCGACGGTCAAGATCGTCTCCGTTAAGACCGCGGCCCAGACACACGTCTTCATCGGCCACCTCGGCATCAAGCGGAACGACCCGGACTATTACACCCTTCTGGTGATGGACAACGTGCTCGGCACCGGCCCAGGGTTCACCGACCGGCTCTCGGCCAACCTGCGCGACCGACAGGGGCTGGCATATACGGTCAACGCCCAGATCACCGGGTCGGCGGGCGACCAGCCGGGTACGTTCACGGGGTACATCGGCACCTTCCCGGACCAGTTCAACGTGGCGAAAGAGGGGTTCCTGACCGAGATCGGCAAGATCCGCAACGAGCCACCGACCCCCCAGGAGGTCGAGGACGCCAGGAAGTACCTGCTCGGCAGCCTGCCGTTCCGGCTGACCACCAGTTCCCAGGTCGCGTCTCAGTTGCTCGCCGCCGAGCGGTTTGGGCTGGGGTTCGACTTCCTGGAGGAGTACCGCAAGAAAGTGGCGGCGGTGACGCCGGCAGACGTCCAGGCGGTGGCCCGGAAGCACCTGGACCCGAACCGGCTGGTGATCGTGGCGGTCGGCCCGATCGACGCCGACGGCAAGCCGCTGGCGGCCCCGAAGAAGTAAAGCCGAACGGGTTGGGGCGGTCCGACGTAGAAACGGATATACCGCGGCCGTGTGTGCAACCCGGCAGAACCCCGAGGCGACGGGCATGAATTCGACGCTCAAGTATACGGTCCTGCCGCTGGCATTGGTCGTGCTGGTGGTGTTCGGGTTCACGGTCATTTCGCTGGGCGTGGGTGAGCAAGAGACATCCGACGGCGGGTCCGGCGCAACCTACTCGCCACCGCTGTTCTTTGCCCGGACTGAAATGGCCTACGAGCCGACGTCCGACCACATGGGGGCGCGGACGTTCCCTGGCTTCTACGAGCCGACCGGCGGCAAGCAGTTCCCGGTGTCCTTCTGGTTCCGCAACCCGCACCCGGTCCCGGTCAAAATCGCGATTCTCGGCCGCAGTTGCACCTCGTGCAGTTCGGCCCGGGTCGCGATCGTCCCGCCGGAGGCGTTGCGGGCAACCACTGCCCGTGGCGCGGTGGTCGGCGGGACTGCGGCCCCGGAGGACCCCAACGACCTGGGGCCGCCCACGACCGACGCGCTCTACGGCACCCTGAAATGGCAGCATTTCGACCTGGAGCGGCCCGATCACCCGATCGAGATCCCGCCGGGGTCCGACGACCAGCCGACCTGGGGCGTGGTCCAGTTCGGCGTTACCCTCGCGGTGGTCGGGCCGAAGCCGCTTTCCGTGAACGTCGGCATGACCGCCGGGGACAACGCGCTTCAGTCGATGCCGTTCCACATGGTCCTGATCGGGGCCAACCCGTTCGAGGTGATCCCGAAGGCACTGTCGTTCGGCGACCTGGCCGAAGGGGCCAGCCCGGTCACCAAGGAACTCATCTACTGGTCCATGACCCGCGGGCCGACCACTGATCCCCCGCTACCGAAGCCGACCATCGCCGTCGGCGGCCAGGATCCGTTCTTGAAGGTCGGCGACCCGGTCCCGCTGACGCACGATCAGGTCGAGTCGCTGGCGGTGCAGTTGACCGTCGAGGGCAAGGGCGCGCCGATCCGGGTCCGCGGGGCGTACAAGATCCCCGTGACGGTCTATCGCCAGTTGCCGGGCAAGCCGTCGCCCGGGTCGCCGGCCGAACCGGACATTGGTCCCTTCGAGCGTCAGGTCGGGGTGACCGCGGCCGGCACCCTCCACACGGTCCCGATCCCGGTCACGGCCACCATCCTTGGACTGGTCGGGCTGCTCGACTCCCAGGCCGCCGACCTGAAGCACTTCAATGGCAACGGCGGGGTCGAGAAACCGTTCACCCTGGCGTCCGACCGGGCCGACCTGGTACTGCGCCCGCTGACCGACGAGTTCAAGCCGCGGGTGCTCAAAGCTACACTGTCCGAGCCCCAGCAGGCCGGTGGCAGCAGGCGGCAATGGACTTTGAAGGTCGGGATCGCCCCGGGTAACTGGGTGGGAGCACTGCCGGCGGACAGTGTGGTTGTCCTGGAGGCGAAGACAGCCGACGGCGTGCGTAAGGTTCGCATCCCCGTGAAGGGGGTCGCGTTCGCCGGTGCCAGGTGAGACTCATTCCCGAGAACTGTGTTGCCACGAGATTGGGCAAATGGGGTCGGCGCGGTCAGGTCTATCGGGTATGCATGACGGTTCAGGGCATCGTGCGGTTCTTCGGAGGATAGACACAATGGCCGACCCGACTGTCTACTCCGTTCCGCCACGGGGCGGCTGGGTTGTCCGTGCCGCCGCCTGGCTGGTCGTGGTTGTCTGCCTGATCGTCGCTACAGGCTTCATCTGGACCCGGTACGGTCGCGACGGTTACGCCCCGTCCGAAAGCCCGGACGGGCAGAACGGGCAGCCTGCACCGAAAGCAGCCGCAGGCGGGACGCCTCTGTTCGGCGCCTGGCCGAGTGAGCAGAAGCCGGAACAGGTGCTGGTCCTCTCTGGCCAGACGTACGGCTACCTCTCGCCGTGTGGGTGCAGCCGACCACAAAAGGGCGGGCTGGAGCGGCGATACAACCTGATCCAGTCGCTCCGCGATCGGGGCTGGCCGGTCGTCGGTCTGGACCTCGGTGACGCCGCGGCCCCGAAGGGGATCCACAAGCAGAACCTGCTCAAGTACCGCACCACCATGAAGGCACTGGCCGAGATGGGTTACGCCGGTGTCGGGCTGGGCGAGTACGACTTCGCCGGCCAGTTGTTCGAGTTGCTCGCCGAGTACACACTGAACAACCCCGGCAAGCCGCCGATCGTCCTGGCCGGCAACCTGATCGGCGCGCAGCGTGACGGTGAAGGCAAGGTGTTCAAGGCGTTCACCCGCGAGGAGTACTTCCCCGGCGGGGAGAAGTCCCGTCCGATGGTCGAGGCGGTCGAGGTGATCGCGGCCCCCGGCCGCCCGGCGCTTGGGGTGGTGGGGGTGGTCGGGCCTGAGGTGCTTACCAAGGTCGAGAAGGTCGATGGTCAGTTCGCCTTCCTGGAGAACGCCGAGTTCCTGCCCAAGGCATTGGCCGCACTGGACGCCCATCCGGCCAAGCCGACGCTGCGCGTCTTGCTCTACGGCGGCAAACTGGACCGGGCGAAGGCGGTCGCCGAACGGTTTCCACAATTCCAGGTGATCCTCTGCCAGTCCGACGACGCCGAGCCGCCTCAGTTCCCGACCACCGTTAACGGTGGCAAGACGCAGATCATCCAGGTCGGTCACAAGGGGCAATACGTCGGCGTCCTGGGAGTGTACCGCGGCGAGAATGGGTTCGACCTGAAGTATCAACTGGTGCCGCTGGGTGAGGAGTACCTGACACCCGAGGATCCGGTCCGGGAGAAGAACCACAAGGTCCTCCAACTGCTGGAAGAGTACTCCCGAGAGGTGAAGGACCAGAACTTTCTGGCGAAGTTCCGCGAGCGTCCGCTGCCGCACCCGGCCCAGGTCCAGAACCCCGACGCGAAGCTCACCTACGTCGGGTCCGACGCGTGCCGGGCCTGCCACCCGAACGAGGCCAAGCAGTACGAGACGACCAAGCACAGCCACGCCTACGACGCGCTGGTGAAGTACGCGAAGCGGCCGTCGAACCGACAGTTCGACGGGGAGTGTGTCGTCTGCCACACCGTCGGGTTCGAGTATGTCAGCGGCTACGAGAACGCAGAGAAGACCCCGCATCTCAAGCACGTCGGATGCGAGAACTGCCACGGTCCGGGGTCCGGCCACGCCGCCCAGCCGGCCAACAAACAGTTCCTGGCGCTGATGAGCCCGTGGAAGACCAAGCCCGACGACAAGCTGCCCGGTTTGGAGGTCATGAAGCGGATGGCCGCTACCAAGCCGATCGATCGTGGGACGGTGAAGCTGGAAGGGAACCAGACGCAGGTCGTCAACGCGGTCTCCGGCATGTGCATGAAATGCCACGATACGGAGAACGACCCGAAGTTCGACTTTTACGAATACATGCCGAAGGTCTATCACAGCAACATGAAGATGCTCGGGATACCGCCCGCGGGACGATAAAGAAAGATAATCAAAGTAATCATGCGACGGCCCCCACTTGGGGGCCGTCGTGCGTTCTGGGCAGACTGACAACTTGTCGCAGGCATTTCACTGATTGATTTCGGCAGATCGGTCCCTCCTCTTGCCGGGTCAACAGACCTAAAAGGAGCAGTGCGAAGCCATTCGAAGACGACTGTCGCGACGGCACGGTAGTTGCACCATGAGAAGATGCCGAGAGATTGGGGGCGGACACCGCCCCAAGCTCACGTCAGTCACGGTCTTTACGCCGCAAGAGCGACAACTTGAGGGGTGCCGTATGGGAATCACGTCGTGTACCCATGCCGGGACGCGCGTCTCGTCCGAGTGCGGCCGGTGGTACGTCAGTGTCTCCTGGGACCAGGCCGAGAACTTACAGAGCCGCCTAAAGAGGCGAGGGTGCCCGTCCACCGTCTGTCTCGATCCGCACGCGCGCAGCGCGCGGCTCGAACTGTGGCCCGGGGTATCACCGGACCAGGTCGCCGCCGAACTCGAAACCGTTTGAGGCAGAAAGGGCAGGATAATCGCGATGTGCTCACCCGAGGAGTTCGCCGGCCGCTTCGTGTCGCTGTACGTCGCGGGATCGGGCGGCAGTTACGGGGTCCGACTGTCAGCGCCCGGGATCGACCCGGTCGTCGTCGGCCGGACAGCAAACCCGGCGGTCGCCCGCCAGCGTCTGGAGGCGGCCCGCCGGTTCGTTGCGGCCGCCGTCCGGGAGGCTCAGACGGAGGTCGAGGTTGCGGAAGTCACGGGCGAGTTCTTGACTGAATTGCTGGAGCCGTCTACGGGTG
>DATLIF010000296.1:0-1970 GCA_035539575.1 Fimbriiglobus sp.
GTGCTGCCGCGCGACGGCCCAGTTCATGACCGCCTTCAGAATGCCGGCGACGAGCCCCCGAGTGGACTGCCCCAGCCCCGTACCGGACAACCAGTCTTCCACCTCGTGTACCTTCAGGTCGTCGGGCCGGCGGCGGCCGAACCGGTCCGAGAACGACTGGAGGTGCCGGACCTGGACCGCGTGCCGGTCGTCCGACTTCTCGCCCCTCGTCCGGTCGAGGTAGGTGTCGCAGAGTTTCTTGACCGACATCCGGCAACGGGGTGCGGCCTTCTCCTCCCGCCCCACGAGCCGGTACAACATCCTCTTGGCCTCCGACTCCTTGGGGGAGAGCCGGTGCTGTTTGCCGTTGACCTTGGTGTAATAGCAGCGGGCGGACTCGCGGAACCAGATGCCGGGGACGCGGGGCACGGGACACCGTAGGGTGCGGGAAGGGTGCACGAGCACCGGATAACGTCGGAATCCCACCGGGAACATTATATGCCCACCATCCTCGACCGGATCGTCGATACCAAGCTGCAAGAGATAGCGTCGGCCCGTACCCGGCTGCCGGAGGCCGATCTGGAGCGCCGAATCGCCGATGTGCCGCCCACCCGCGGGTTCGCCGCCGCACTTCGAGTCCCCGGCGAGGTGCGGGTCATCGCGGAGGTCAAGAAGGCGTCTCCGTCGGCCGGCGTGATCCGCCCGGACTTCGACCCGGCGGCCATCGCACGCACCTACGAGTGTCACGGAGCGGCCTGTATCAGCGTCCTGACCGACCGGGACTACTTCCAGGGCGGGCTCGAACACCTTGCCGCGGTCCGCGCGGCGGTCAGGTGCCCGCTGCTCCGCAAGGACTTCGTGCTCGACCGCTACCAGTTGCTCGAAGCCCGGGCGGCTGGTGCGGACGCGGCACTCCTGATCGCGGAAATCCTCCCCGGCGATCGGCTCTCTGAGTTGCACGCCCAGGCAGTCGCGCTGGGGCTGGACGTACTCGTCGAGCTTCACGACGCCGATCAGCTTGCCCGGGTGCTGGCCTGTGGAGCCACGCTGGTCGGCATCAACAACCGCGACCTGCGGACGTTCGAAACCCGGCTGGACCACACCATCGATTTGATGCCGCACATCCCGGCCGGTGTCACCGTGGTGAGCGAGAGCGGCATTCGCACGCACGCCGATCTGGGCCGGCTCGCCGCCGCCGGGGTTCAGGCGGTACTGGTCGGCGAGTCGCTGATGCGCTCACCAGACATCGGGGCGGCGCTCGACGCGCTCCGCGGAGCCGCCTGAGCCGGCTCGCCCCAGTCCTTCCCGGCGACCAACCGCCACAGACACCACCCCCACAGCAATAGCAGCAGGACCGTCTCCCACGCCTGGAACAGCGTCACCTCAGCCGACACGGTCGGGACGTGCTTCGCCGTCCCTCCACTCGCGGCCGACGCGGTAGTCGCGAAGTACCCCAGGCCGAGCGAGCCCTGGACTTGAAGGTGTAACAACCAGTTCTCGATCAGCAGCAACATTGCCAGGATCGTGAGCGGGAACGAGTTGACGGTCCCGATCCAGCGTGATCGCAGCAGGTCGGCAGCCGGTTCGCCGACCGGGCGGACCTCAAAGGCAGTCGGGCGGAAAAAGTACCTTGGATCGGCGAACAGCACCGCCAGGGGCAACACCGACAGCAACACGTCGTAGTACATGAACCGGTAACAGCACAGGTACGCGCCCAGGAACAGGAACCCCGCCCCGAGCCCGGTCCGGTATCGCCTGTCGCCGCGCCACAGGTAAATCGCAATCGTCGGAACGAACACCGCCGCCCACAGTGCCCAGCCGGTCGCATCAGCGAGCCAGTTCGATCGCTGCGACTCCGGCAATGTGTAATCGATCAGCATCCGGCGCGGGATACCGGACAGGTCGCGGCTGAGGCCGATCCAGTTCTTGTTGACCGTGTAGAGCGTGGACGCCTCCCGCCCGACCTCCAGCCAGTCAAACCACGCCTGCAA
>DATLIF010000297.1:0-15382 GCA_035539575.1 Fimbriiglobus sp.
CGCCCGGTTCGGGGCGGTCAACTCACTGGCGCAGGCGCTCGTGCGCTGCACGGCACCCGGGGTGCCGGACACCTACCAGGGGACGGAGTTGTTGGACCTGAGCCTGGTGGACCCGGACAACCGCCGGCCGGTCCAGTCCGCGCAGCAACGTTTCGCGCAGTGCGTAGTCCACCGGCCGGCGGTTGTCCGGGTCCACCAGGCTCAGGTCCAACAACTCCGTCCCCTGGTAGGTGTCCGGCACCCCGGGCGCCGTGCAGCGGACGAGCGACTGCGCCAGTGAGTTGACCGCCCCGAAACGGGCGACCCGGCGTGCGAAGTCGCCCAGGTCGGTCAGGAACTCTGCCGAGTGGCCGGCATCGAGTACCCGGCCGACGAACTCCTGCACGGCCGCGTCGTACTCGGGGTTCGGGTTGATCCAGCTCGTGTACTCCTTCGCCTCGTGGGTCGCCTTGCTCATGTACTGCTTGACCCGCGTGGCGAACCAGTCCAGCCCTCCGATCGCGTCCGCGTCGGCCGGCCAGGCGCCGACGAGCGTCTGGTAGAGCAGGTACTCGTCGTTGGGGTCCGGGGCACTGAACCCGTCGTCCAGTTCGACCCGGTGGGGGCGGTTCAGCCGCGCCCAGCGTGCGACCCGCTCAGCCCACTCGGTGGGCAGTTCGGACAGTACATCGATCCGTGCCCGCACGTCCTCGCCGCGCTTGGTGTCGTGGGTGGACCCGGCAGACAGCGCCAGCGGGTGCCGGGCCTGCCGGTCGGCGAGGAACGCGTGAACGTCGTCCGGCGGCCAGCCGAACCGCCCGGCGTCGCCGCCGACCTCGTTGAGCGACACCAGTCGGTTGAACCGGTAGAACGCCGTGTCCTCGACCCCCTTGGCCGTCACCGGGGCCGTGACCTGCTGGAACTTGCCGGCAAATCGCCGCTGGTCTTCGGCGTACTCGTCGGGGACGCCCGTCGGCGGGTCGCGCAGTAGCAGGGTGTCGCGGATGAAGTCGAACAGTTCCGGGCTGAGGGTCGGCGACCGGCGGCGCGCGCGGAATACCGCCAGCCGGATCAACCCCTCGTCGGTGCGGGAGACGTGGCCGTTGACGTAGGAGCGGTAGACCGGGAACGAGGCGATCACAGCTCGCAGCGCCCAGCGCAAACCGTTGAGGGTGAAGTCGCGGGCCCGGCGGTTCTTGCGCGCCAAGCGGTCGAGCTGTCGGGCGAGCATGTCCAGCTCGCTGGAGAACGCCGACCACAGCACCAGCATCTTCTGCTGGAACACCACCTCCGGGTACGGGTCGTCCCGGCCGGTGAACTCCACGTAGGTGCGGGTGAGTGCCTCCTCCGCTGTTTGGTCCACGAACAGCCCGTTGAGGGCGTTGACGAACTCGTACCCGGTCGTGCCAGCGGTCGGCCAGTCGTCGGGGAGCTGCTCGCCGCGGTCGAGGATCTTCTCGACCACGACGTATAGGGGGAGGTCTTCTTTGGGAGGGCGAGGCTCCTGCCGAGCCGTAGCTTCCAGAGGCTCGGCAGGAGCCTCGCCCTCCCAAAGAGCCTGCCCTAGCCGCTCCCGCACCACCGGCTCGATTTCCTCGCACTCCACGCCCCGGAACGCCGGGTCCGTCTCCGCGAGGTGCCGCGCCACGGCGAGCAGGTATTGCTCCTGCAACCGATGGAGGTACTGCTTCGGGTCGTAGAGGCCGTCGGGGTGGTCGATTCGCAGCCCGTCCACCAATCCTTCGCCGCACAGCCGCAGCACCAGCTCGTGCGTGGCGCGGAACACGTCCTCGCGCTCGGCCGACAGGGCCGACAGCTCGTTGACGTCGAAGAACCGGCGGTAGTTGATCTCGTCGGAGGCCACACGCCAGTAGCAAAGCCGGTACGCCTGCGCGTCCAGCAGCGCGTCGAGCCGGTCGCTCGCGTCGGGGCCGTGGAACCCGTCGATCACCGCCCGGAGCGCCGCCGCGACCGGTGGGTGGTCTTCGACCAGCGACGCGATCCGCCGCTTGATGACCTCGGTCTCGGCACGCCCCCCCCGGACACGCTCCGGGTCGGTCTCGTTCCGCGGCGGCAGGTGGCTCACCGCGGTCAGGACGCTCTGCAACTCGGCGACCGCGTCGGAGGGCTGCTCGGCAAGGGCGTCCAGGGCCGGCCGCAGGACGCGGTCGTAGGTCCGCGGGTCCACCGGCAGCGCCGACTCGTACAGCCGCACCACCAGCGCCCCGTGCTCCAGGTCCAGCGCCAACTCCCCGGACTCCAGCACCTGGTGGTACGGCGCACCGAGGATCGGCAGCGCGACCCGACCGCGAAGGTCGTCGCGCGGCGGGTCGTCCCAGGCGATGTCGAAGTACCCGGCATATGGCGATGACGGGCCGTGTTCGAGGACGTCGCGCCACCACGGGTTGGCCGGGCCGAGGAGCATGTGGTTGGGGACCACGTCGAGCAAGACGCCCATGCCGCGGTCCCGACAGGCGGCGACCAGTGAGCGGAAGTCGTCCTCCGAGCCGACCTCAGGGTTGAGGCTGGTGGGGTCGATGACGTCGTAGCCGTGGGTGCTGCCGGCCCGCGCGGCGAGGATCGGCGAGAGGTACAGGTGGGAGACGCCCAGCGAATCCAGATACGGCACCAGCGCGGCCGCGTCGCGGAAGGTGAACCCCGCGTGCATCTGGAGCCGGTAGGTGGCCGACGCCACCCGGCGGCGATCACTGGCTACTCGGTGGGCCTTGGCCGATAGACTCCCTGCGAGTGCTTCGGAGTCCGTCAACACTTCCTCCCTCTCCCAGGGGTGAGGGCATTTCTGGCGAACGGCCGGCGTAAGCCGGCTGGTAGGTCTCGCCCCACCAGCCAGCTGGTACGCCCCACCAGCCGGCTTACGCCGGCCGTTCGCCAGGTCACCGAAAGGTGGTCACTGCCCCCGCCTCGCGTCCACCGGTGGCCCGGCGCGCTTGGCCTCCTTGCGAAGCAGGTTCGCCTGGGCCGCGGTGACGGCCGGCTCATCGGCGTCCGGGGTGCTGGTGCGGAAGGTGGCCATCGATCGGTCCCGCAGCGCGTACACCTCCCCGCCGTCGAGCGTTTTGCAAGCGCCGGCATCGTCGGAGGTGTCGAACAGACACTCCCACTTGTGCTCCGGGTTGGTCGGCGGCAGGGTGAACGGGATCGGCTCGTGGTGCGCGTTCATCAGCACCAGAAGCGTGTCGCCGATGATCGGGTCGCCGCGCTCGTCGAGTTCGCCGATCAGGTCGCCGGCCAGCCGCATCCCCAGGCACTTGATGAACCCGGTCCAGTCGTCGTCGCTCATGTCTTGGCCGGCCGGGCTGAACCAGGAGACGTCCATCACCCCCTCGCCGCGGATGGAGCGGCCCTGGAAGAACGTCCGCCGGTGCAGCACCGGCTGCTCGTGCCACAGTTGCGTGACCCCCCGGACGAACTCCAGGAACTTCGCCTGGTCCTCGGTCAGCTCCCAGTTCAGCCAGCTCAGCTCGCTGTCCTGGCAGTAGGTGTTGTTGTTCCCCTGCTGGGTGTGGCTCAGCTCGTCCCCGGCCAGGAGCATCGGCACCCCCTGCGAGAGCATCAGCGTGGCGATGAAGTTCCGCTTCTGTCGGGCGCGCAGCGCGTTGATGTTCGGGTCGTCCGTCGGTCCCTCGTGGCCGCAGTTCCAGGAGTCGTTGTTGTCCGACCCGTCGCGGTTGCCCTCCTGGTTGGCCTCGTTGTGCTTCTGGTTGTAGCTGACCAGGTCGTTGAGGCTGAACCCGTCGTGGCAGGTGATGAAGTTGACCGACGCGTACGGCTTGCGGCCGGACCGCTCGTACAGGTCGCTGGACCCGGCCAGCCGGGTGGCGAACTCGTTGGCGGTGCCGCCGTCCCCCTTCCAGAACTTGCGGACGTTGTCGCGGTACTTGCCGTTCCACTCCGTCCAGCCCGGCGGGAAGTTGCCGACCTGGTAGCCGCCGGGGCCGACATCCCACGGCTCGGCGATCAGCTTGACCTGCGAGAGGATCGGATCCTGGTGAATGATGTCGAAGAACGCGCCGAGTTTGTTCACCTCGAACAGTTCGCGGGCCAGGGTGGATGCCAGGTCGAAGCGGAACCCGTCCACCCGCATTTCCGTGACCCAGTACCGTAGGCTGTCCATGATCAGTTGCAGCACCTTGGGGTGCTGCATGTTCAGCGTGTTACCGCAGCCGGTGAAGTCCATGTAGTACCGGGCGTCCGGGGCAACCCGGTAGTAACTGGCGTTATCGATCCCACGCCAGGAGAGGGTTGGTCCCATCTGGTTGCCTTCGGCGGTGTGGTTGTAGACCACGTCGAGGATGACCTCGATGCCGGCGGCGTGCAGGGCCCGGACCATCATCTTGAACTCGTGGACCGGGCTGAGGGTGTTGGTCAGGACGCTATACCCGGCATGCGGGGCGAAGAACCCCAGCGTGTTGTACCCCCAGTAGTTGGACAGCCCGTTCTGGATGAGGTGCCGGTCCTGGAGCGGGTGATGGACCGGCAACAGCTCGACGGCGGTGACGTTCAGGTCCTGGAGGTGCCGGACGATGGCCTCGGACGCCAGCCCGGAGTAGGTGCCGCGGAGGTTCTCCGGTACCTCCGGGTGCCGCATGGTCAGCCCCTTGACGTGGGCCTCGTAGATGAGCGTCTTGTGCCAGGGGGTTCGCGGCGGCCGGTCGTCCCCCCAGGTGAAGGCCGTGTCCACGACCGCCGCCAGCGGGGCGAAGGGGGCGCTATCCCGTTCGTCGAAGCTCAGGTCGTCCTGGCCGATCTTGTAGCCGAACGTCGAGTCGTCCCACCGCACGTCGCGGCCGATCAGCTTGGCGTACGGGTCGAGCAGGACCTTGTTGGGGTTGAACCGGTGCCCCTGGGCCGGCTCGTAGGGCCCGTGGACGCGGTAGCCGTAGAGTTGACCGGGGAGGACGTCGGGCAGGTAGCAGTGCCAGACCTGGTCGGTCTGTTCCTTCAACTCGATCCGGTGCGTTTCCTTTGGGGCGTCCGGGGAGTCGAACAGGCAGAGTTCGACCCGGGTTGCGTTCTCGGAGAAGAGGGCGAAGTTGACCCCGGCACCGTCCCAGGTCGCCCCCAGGGGGTACGAACGGCCCGGCCAGACGCGCGGCATGGTGTCCTTCTTACCCGGCGGGCGGAGGGTGTCGATCGGTGCCCACACCCCGCCGGGTAGAGGGTGGGTGGTTACGACCCGTCCCGGCCGGCGGCGGTTGCCGGGCGAGGCGGCTGGTTCCTGTGCGAATGCCTGGTCACGCCGTCGCGTTGCAACCGGCGTTCCAAATGCACCAAGAGCGTCTTGCGCCGCCGATGGGACTGCTCGTAGTCCCGCACCCGCCGAACGTCTGCCTCCGGCATCTCGTTCAGCCGGGCCACGATCTGACGGACCGTCAGCCGCTCGTAACCCTCCAGCGGCGCGCCGCCGGGCCTGTCGGCCCCGACGGTCGCCGTGAACTCGTTCCCAGTAGTCGTGGTCCCGCGCCGGTCGATGGCCTCATCCACCGCGGCGGTGGCGTCCAGCCCGACGTGGGCTGGCGGGTCGGCGTCGAGGGGTCGGTCCTCCTGGTTGGCCGGGACGCTCTCCAACACGCCGGCTTCTTCTTCCGCAAGTTCCTCGGAGACATCTGAGGTGTCGCCCACATCGCGGTCGGTGTCGTAACCCGTGTTGCCGGCTTCGTAATCGGGGCTGCCGTGGCTGCTATCCCCGTCTCGCATCTCCTCATTGTTGCGGGCGCTGCGCTGGTGTCCGTTCCCGGCCGCTTCTTCCAGACGGTCGTCAGCAATGGCCACATGGTCGGGGTGAACATCGGAGTCGTTATACGTTTCCCTCATGGGTTCCTCTCGCAGTTGTGTCGGGATGGGCGAGATCCATGTAGACAGGGGGCAAACTGCATACCGTGTCAGAGGAGAGTGTCTGGGAACTGTGTCGCCCGGCGGCGAGCGAATCAGTGCTCATAGCCAACTGGGAACTGTATCGCCTGATTCCTGGTAAACCCTGTGCGCCGGGCATAGTCCTTGCACATTGGTTCGAGCTTCTGTTGCTGCTGGGATGGTTCGGATGCCTCGCGCGTGAGGTCGTGATGGACTGGGACGATACCCTGGAGAGGATCATCCCCTGGCAACAGGGCGCAGCGGGGGATGTAACGTCGCTGCTCGATCGTGAGTGGCTGGTAACCAACGGGCTGGGCGGGTACGCCTGCGGGACGCTGGCGGGGGCGGCGACCCGTCGCTACCACGGGATGCTGATCGCCGCCCACGGTGCCCCACTGGGGCGGGTGATGGTGTTCAACCACCTGACCGAGCAGTTGCGCTTCCCGGACTATCAGACGGTCGCGGCCGGCGGGCATGAGCGGCCGGGCGGCAACCTGGACGTGCAAGGGACGGACATCCTCACCGAGTTCCGGCTGGAGATGGGTCTACCGGTCTGGCGGTACGAGTCGCGCGGACACGTCATCGAGAAGCGGGTGTTCATGCCGTACCGGCGGAACACGGTCCACATCGTCTACCGGCTGGTCGAGGGGGACGGCCCGGTCCGACTGAAGCTGCGACCGAGCATCCACTTCCGCGGGCACGACGACCTGGTGAGCACGAAAACCCCGGAGCCGTACACGCTGACCGCTATCGACCGACGGTATGAATTGGCCGCACCGGGCACCCCGTTCCCGCCGCTGCGACTGTGGATCGACGGACACGACGCCGGGTTCACCCTGGACGGACTGAAGTCGCCGGAGATCCTCTATCGGGTCGAGGAGAACCGCGGGTACGAGGGGGTCGGGGTGCTGTGGAGCCCGGGCGTCTTCCGGGTAACGCTGCGACGGGACCGGGAGGTGTCGCTGACCGGCTCGACCGAGACCTGGGAGCGGGCGCTGGCGCTGCCGCCGGAGGAAGTGCTGCCGGCCGAGTTGACGCGGCGACGGCGGCTGATCGCCCGGGCCGTCCCGGAGGCCCGGACCGGGTTCGGCTCCGAGTTGGTGCTGGCGGCAGACCAGTTCATCATCATCCCGGCCACCCGGGCGGCCGACCTGGCCCGGGCGATCGCCGCCGGCGACGACGCCCGGACCGTGATCGCTGGCTACCACTGGTTCACCGACTGGGGCCGGGACACCATGATCAGCCTACCCGGGCTGGCGCTCTCGACCGGCCGGGTTCGCGAGGCCGGGTACATCCTCCGCACCTTCGCCTCGCACGTCCGCGACGGGCTGATCCCGAACTTCTTCCCGGACCGGTCGAACGAGGGGGTGTACCACACCGCCGACGCGACCCTGTGGTTCTTCCAGGCGCTGCACGCGTACCAGGAGGCGACCGACGACCGCGAGACGCTGGGCAAGCTCCTGCCGATCCTCAAGGATATCTTCGATCACCACCGGAGGGGCACGCGGTTCGGGATCGGGGTGGACCCGGCCGACGGGCTCTTGCGGCAGGGGGCCGAGGGCTACCAGCTCACCTGGATGGACGCCAAGGTGGACGACTGGGTGGTGACGCCGCGACGTGGCAAGGCGGTGGAGATCAACGCCCTGTGGTATAACGCGCTGCGGCTGTTGGAGGGCTGGCTGACCGGGGCGGGCGACGCCGACGCGGGGACGGTGAAGGGGGCTGCCGACCAGGCGAAGGTCTCGTTCAACCGGCGGTTCTGGTGCGAGGAGCAGAACGGTCTGTACGACGTGATCGACGGGCCGCACGGCGACGACGCGGCGTGCCGGCCGAACCAACTTTTCGCCATCTCGTTGCCGCACCCGGTCCTCGACGAGGCCCGGTGGCGGGCGGTGGTCGAGACATGTCACAAGCGGCTGTACACGCCGGTCGGATTGCGGTCGCTGGCGCCGGGACACCCGGACTACAAGGAGAAGTACTTCGGCGATCTGCGGGCGCGGGACGCGGCCTACCACCAGGGGACGGTGTGGGCGTGGCTGATCGGACCGTTCGTGGACGCCTGGCTAAAGGTGTTCCCCGGCGATGAGGCGGCCTGTCGCAAGATGCTGCTGGGGTTCCAGGAGCACCTGAGCGAGGCGTGTGTCGGTTCGATCAGCGAGGTGTTCGACGCCGAGCCACCATACACCCCGCGGGGCTGCGCCGCCCAGGCGTGGAGCGTCGCGGAGGTGTTGCGGTGCTGGGTCAAGACCGCGACCGACGCGATGGCGCCGCGGACCGTACCTGCGGACACGGGGGCCTGAGCCGGTCGGCGCCTGACCTACTCGTGCCGTCCGTTCGTCTGGGCCTGGTGTTCGCCGTCGCCCTCCAGCAGCGCCTTCGGCCGGACGCCGTGGCGGCTGAGGGCGGTACGGGCCTCGGCCGCCAGCCGGCGGTGTTCGGCCGCCTGCTCATCGTGCCAGTTGGCCGCGTGTTGCAGCCGCCGGGCCGCCTCCAGGAAGTGCCGCAGCGCGGCGTCGAAATCCGGCGGGTGCGACGGGTCGGCCTCCCACTCCGCGGGCGAGTCCTTGCCTTCTTTCTGGATCACGGTCAGGTCGCCTTCCGCCTCGATGTACGCGGCCTTCACCCCGGCCAGGTCGTCCAGACCCTGCTTGCGGAGTTCGGACGCTAGTTCATCGGGCCGCATCCGCTCCTGGCGCAAGTGATCCGGGATCGGCCGACCGTCGCGGACCACCTGCAACGGCCCGGACTGGACCAGCCTGTGGAACCAGTCCCAACGGTAGGAGAGGCAGTCGGTCACGTAGTTCCAGAAGAGGAGGGCACCGACCGCGACCACCCCGTTCGGGACCGAGTTGAACTCAGCGGTCAGCGCCTGCGAGACACACTCGGACATGAGGATCAGCAGCATCAGGTCGCCCAGGCCGACCGACCCGCCGCGCTGCCGCCGGAGGATAATCCGGAACAGCACCACCAGCGCGAAGTAGACCAGCGTCCCGCGGAGGAACGACTCCAGCAGCGACCCGTCCGGGACGAACACCTCGTCCCACTTCGGCCACTCGAACCCGGCCATCACAAGCCCCCCGGCCGCCCGGCCGCGGCGGCGCCGGGCGGTACGGCTGTCGGGTGACGCAACCGGCGTGCCGGGGAACACCGGTTGGCCTCCGGGCGGGCGTTGCGGTATCCTGACTGGTGCCTACCACCCGCACTCCTCGCGGCCGTCTCATCATGACCAGCCGTCTCGCATTCTGGACCGTCGTCTTCGCGCTCGCCTTCGCATCGCGGCTGACCGCGGCTGATCCCGACTTCGCCCGGGACGTGCGGCCGATCCTGGCGCGGTACTGCTTCAAGTGCCACGGGCCGGACGACAAGGCCCGCAAAGGGAAGCTACGGCTGGACGACCGCGACGCGGCCGTCGAGCGGGGGGCGCTCGCCCCCGGCAAGCCGGACGAGAGCGAACTGGTGGCCCGCCTGTTCGCCGACGACCCGGAAGCCCGGATGCCTCCGGCCGCGACCAAGCTGGCGCTGACCGACGCCGAGAAGCAGACGCTGAAGCGGTGGGTCGCCGCCGGGGCCGAGTACAGGCAACACTGGGCGTTCGAGCAGCCGAAGCGACCGCAAATCCCAAACACCAAATCCCAAATCCCGATCAAGAACCCGATCGATGCGTTCGTGTTTGCCCGGCTGGAGAAGGAGGGGCTGAAGCCCTCCCCCGAGGCGGACCGGCACACGCTCATCCGCCGGGTGTACCTCGACCTGATCGGCCTGCCGCCGTCGCCGGCGGAGGTGGACGCTTTCCTCGCTGATAGGTCGCCGGACGCTTACGAGAAGGTGGTGGACTCGCTCCTCGCCTCGCCGCATTACGGCGAGCGGTGGGCGCGGCGGTGGCTCGACCTGGCCCGGTACGCCGACACCAACGGCTACGAAAAGGACCGGCCGCGGTCGATCTGGCCGTACCGCGACTGGGTGATCGGCGCGATCAACGCCGACATGCCGTTCGACCGGTTCACCGTCGAGCAACTGGCCGGGGACATGCTTGGGAAGGATGAAGGCGGAAGAATGAAGGATGAGTCAAGACCGACTTCTGATTCATCCTTCATCCTTCCGCCTTCATCCTTGGGGCCGCAGATCGCCACCGGGTTCCACCGCAACACGATGCTCAACGAGGAAGGCGGCATCGATCCGCTGGAGTTCCGCTACCACGCCCTGGCCGACCGGGCGGCGACGACCGGAACCGTCTGGCTCGGGCTGACGGTCGGCTGTGCCCAGTGCCACACCCACAAGTACGACCCGATCACCCAGCGCGAGTACTACCAACTCTTCGCCTTCCTCAACAACGCCGACGAGCCGGAGATGCCGGTGCCGCAGCCCGAGATCCAGCGGCAGCGAGCCGAGACCGAGGCGATGGTCGCGAAGTTGATAGCGGAGTTGCCGGCGAAGTTCCTGGCGGGCGTGGACGCCGACGCCGCATTCCGTGCGTGGCTGTGGCGGGAGCGTGGCAAGGCGGTCCGCTGGCGGGCGCTGCGGCCGGCGGAGGCGACCTCGAACCTGCCGCTGCTGGCCGTACAGCCGGACGACTCGGTGTTCGTCTCCGGCGACCTGACCAAAAGCGATCTTTACAAGCTCGCCTTCCGCGGCGACTTCGCCGGTGTGACGGCGGTCCGCGTCGAGGCGCTGCCGGACGAACGCCTGCCGCGCGGCGGGCCGGGGGCGACGTACTACGAAGGCCCGCTCGGCGACTTCACCCTGAGCGAGATCCGGGCCGAGGTGGACGGCAAGCCGGCAAAGTTCGGCGGGGCGTCGCACTCGTTCGCGGCCGGCAAGTTCATGGCGCAGGCGGCCATCGACGGCAACCCGCAAACCGGCTGGTCGGTCAACGGCGGCCAGGGCCGGCGGCACGTCGCGGTGTTCACGTTCGAGAAGCCACTCGGCCCGGCGGAGGACCTGCGGCTGGGGCTACTGTTCGAGCGCCACTTCGCCGCCGGGCTGGGCCGGTTCCGCGTCTCCGTCACGACTGCCGCGAACGCCGTCGCCCGGGAGACGCCGGCCGAGGTCGAGGCGATTCTACTCGCCCACGACGCCGAGTTGGCCGACGCCCAGCGGGCGCGACTGCGAGAGCACTTCCACCTGACGACGGCGCACCTGGCGGCGGCCCGGAAGGAGATCGACAACCTCCGCAAGCAGTTGCCGGCGGACCCGACGACGCTGGTGATGCGCGAGCGCCCGCCGGAAAACCCGCGGCCGACGTTCATCCACAACCGCGGCGAGTTCCTGCAACCGACCGACAAGGTCGAGCCGGGGACGCCGGCGTTCCTGCCCCCGCTGCCGGAGGGCGCCCCGCGGAACCGGCTCGGGTTCGCCCGCTGGCTGGTGTCGAAGGACAACCCGCTGACGGCGCGGGTGACGGTCAACCGCCAGTGGCAGGCGTTCTTCGGCGTCGGGCTGGTGAAAACGGTCGAGGACTTCGGTTTCCAGGGCGAGTTGCCGACGCACCCGGACCTGCTGGACTGGCTGGCGGTGGAGTTCGTGGAACCGACCTGGGCGAACGGCCGGCGTCAGCCGGCTGGTGGGACGAGCCTGAACCAGCCGGCTGACGCCGGCCGTTCGCCTTGGTCCCTCAAGCGCCTCCACAAGCTGATCGTGACCAGCGCCACCTACCGGCAGTCGTCGCGGCTGACGCCGGAGTTGAAGGAGAAGGATCCCGAGAACAAGCTGCTCGCCCGCGGGCCGCGGGTGCGGCTGGAGGCGGAGTTGATCCGCGACGCGGCGCTGAAGGCAGCGGGGCTGCTGTCTCCGAAGCTCGGTGGGCCGAGCGTCTACCCGCCGCAGCCGCCGGGCGTCACCACCGAGGGGGCCTATGGAGCGCTGCCGTGGAAGCCGAGCGAGGGCGAGGACCGCTACCGCCGCAGCCTGTACACGTTCGCCAAGCGGACCACCCCGTTCGCGCTGTACGCGGCGTTCGACGCGCCCAGCGGCGAGGCGTGCGTCGCCCGCCGGGACGTGTCGAACACCCCACTCAGCGCGCTGTTCGTGCTCAACGACGTGGTGTTTCTGGAGGCGGCCCAGGCACTCGGCCGGACCGTCGCGGGGCAAGCCAGCATCGACCGGGATCGGATGACCGGCCTCTTCCGCCGGTTCGTGGCCCGTCCGCCGACCGACGCCGAGTTGCGGACGTTGCTCGACTTCCTGGCCGAGCAGCGGGCGTGGGCGGCCGAGCACCCCGACGAGGCGAAGAAACTTGCCGGCGAGGGCAACAGCGATGCGACCGAGCGGGCGGCGTGGACGGCGACCGCCCGGGTGTTGATGAACCTCGACGAGTTCGTGACCAAGAACTGAGCCATGAACCCACTGCAACGCCACTGCCTCGGCGTCACCCGCCGGCACTTCCTCGGCGCGGCGGGCGTCGGCCTCGGGTCGATCGCCTTCGGCGAGTTGCTCGCGGCGGACCGCGCGCAAGACCCGCTCGCGTCCAGGAAGCCGCACTTCGCCCCGAAGGCGAAGCGGGTCATTCACCTGTTCATGGCCGGGGCGCCGAGCCAGCTCGACCTGTTCGACCACAAGCCGGAACTCGCCCGGCTGGAGGGCAAGCCGCTGCCGCCGTCGGTCATCGGCGGCCAGCGGTACGCGTTCATCCGTTCAGACGCGGCCGTGATGGGGCCGCGCTTCAAGTTCGCCAAACACGGGAAGTCCGGGGCGGAACTCTCTGAGCTGTTGCCGCACCTGGCGAAGGTGGTGGACGACGTCTGCATCGTGAAGTCCGTCCGCACCGACCAGTTCAACCACGCCCCGGCGCAGATCTTCTTCAACACCGGCTTCTCGCAGCCCGGCCGGCCGAGCATCGGGTCATGGGCGCTCTACGGCCTCGGCGCCGAGACAAAGGACCTGCCGGCGTTCGCGGTCATGTCCACCGGGGCCGGGATCAGCGGCGGGTCGGCCAACTGGTCGAGCGGCTTCCTGCCGACGGTGTACGCCGGCGTCCGGTTCCGCAACTCCGGCGACCCGATCCTCAACGTCTCCAACCCGGCCGGCGTCACCGCCGACCTGCAGCAGGACTCGCTCGACCTGATCCGCGAGCTGAACGGCCAGCGGCTGGCGGTCGAAGGCGATCCGGAGATCGCCGCCCGGACCGCGGCCTACGAGATGGCGTTCCGGCTCCAGACGTCCGCGCCCGAGTTGACCGACCTGGCGAAGGAGTCGAAGGAGACGCTGGCGCTGTACGGCTGCGACCCGGCGAAGCCGTCGTTCGCGCGGTCGTGCCTGCTGGCCCGTCGGATGATCGAGCGAGGGGTGCGGTTCGTCAACATCTACCACGAGGGGTGGGACGCCCACTCGGACGTCTCCGGCAACCACAAGAAGCATTGCAAGGAGACGGACCAGGCCAGCGCAGCGCTCGTCACCGACCTGAAGCGGCGCGGCCTGCTCGACGACACGCTGGTGATCTGGGGCGGCGAGTTCGGCCGAACGCCGATGGTGGAGACGAACCCGGCGCTCGGTCGATCGCTCGGCCGGGACCACCACCCGCAGGCGTTCACGATGTGGCTCGCCGGCGGCGGCATCAAGGGCGGACTCGTCCACGGGGCGACCGACGACCTCGGCTTCCACGTCGCCGCGGACCCGGTCCACGTCCACGACATGCAGGCCACGATCCTGCACCTGCTCGGCTTCGACCACGAGCGGCTAACGTACCGCTACGCCGGCCGCGACTTCCGGCTGACCGACGTCCACGGGAAGGTGGTCAAGGGCGTCCTGGCGTGACCGGCCGGCCGCCCGTTTCGCAGAGGTCGAGGAGATGATTGCGTGAACCAGCCGCATCCGCCCGTCCTGCGGGATTCCGCCGGCGGCGCCGTCGTGGCCGTGGTCGGCGATGTGTATCGCATCCTGGCCGGCGGCGAGGAGACAGGCGGCGCGTACGCCCTGTGCGAGGCGATCGTCCCACCGGGCGGTGGGCCGCCGCCGCACTCGCACAGCCGGGAGGAAGAGGGGTTCTACGTCCTGGAGGGCGAGATCACGTTCACGGTCGGCGGGGAGCGGATCGTGGCCGGGCCGGGGACGTTTGCCAACATGCCGGTCGGCAGCCTGCACTCGTTCCGCAACGACACCGACCGGCCGGCGCGGATGCTCATCACAGTCGCCCCGGCCGGTCTGGAGCGGATGTTTCTGGAGGTCGGCCGGCCGCTGCCGCCCGGCTCCCGGACCGCGGACCCGCCGACGCCGGAGGAGATCGGAGCACTACTGGCCGCCGCGCCCCGGTACGGTATCGAGATCCAGGCCCCCGCGCCGGCGGAGTAGCCGTGCGTGCGGACGTCCTCTCTCCCACGACGTGGAAGCCCATGACTCGCACTCTCGCCTTGCTCTCAACTGTTTCCGCCTGCCTTGCTGGGGCGGCCCGGGCCGACGGGCCGGTGATCGACCCGTCCGCGGCGCGGGCCGACGCGAAGGCCGGCCTGCTGTGGTACGACGTCCGGTCCGTCGGCGTCGAGGGACAGGGCTGGACCGACACCAAGGCCCCGTTCGACCGGCTCCCCGCGAAGGCCGAGAAACTGGTCCGCCCGCCGGTGTGGAACCTGGCTCGGAACTCGACCGGGCTGTGCATCCGGTTCGTCACCGACGCGGACACGGTTCACGCTAAATGGACGTTGACGGGCCTGACCCTGGCGCTACCGCACATGCCGGCGACCGGCGTCAGCGGCCTGGACCTGTATGCGAAGACCGACGCCGGCCGATGGCAGTGGGTGGCCAACGGCCGGCCGAGCGGTCCGACGACCACGGCCCGGCTCGTCACCGGGCTGCCGGCCGGGCCACGGGAGTTCCTGCTCTACCTGCCGCTCTACAACGGGGTGTCGGCGGTCGAGATCGGACTGCCCCGGGTGTCCCGGCTGATGAAGGCCGACGACCGCCCGGCGGGCAAGCGTAAGCCGGTGGTCTTCTACGGCACGTCGATCACCCAGGGCGGGTGCGCGTCGCGGCCCGGCATGGTCCACACCGCGATCCTCGGCCGGCGGCTCGGCGTCCCGGTCATCAACCTCGGGTTCTCCGGCAACGGGACGCTGGACCCGGAGTTGGCGCCGCTGCTGGGCGAGATCGACGCGGCGGTGTACGTGCTGGACTGCCTGCCGAACCTGGACGCGGCCCGGGTGGCGGAGCGGACCGGGCTGTTCGTGACCGCCCTGCGCAAGGCGCGGCCGGACACGCCCATCCTGCTCGTCGAGGACCGCAGCTACACCAACGCCGTCTTGCTCGCCGGGCAACGGCGGCACAACACCGACAACCGGGCGGCGCTCAAGAAGGCGTTCGGCGAGCTGACCGCGGCCGGGGTGGCGAACCTGCACTACCTGCCCGGGGACAAGCTACTCGGCGACGACGGCGAGGGCACGGTGGACGGGTCGCACCCGACCGACCTGGGGTTCCTCCGACAGGCCGACGCGTTCGCCGACGTGCTCGGGCCGCTCCTCGACTCCTGATTTGTAGGGTGGGTCAAGCGAGTCTTCGAGCGCCGACCCACCAGCCAGCACCCGGTGGGTCGGCGCTCGAAGAC